>JBAXJV010000179.1:0-6203 GCA_037137675.1 bacterium
ACCAGCGCCGAGATGAACAGGTTGTTGCCTACGGGTGAATAGATCTGTGTCCAGATCGCGGAATTCATGCAATCCCTCCCGGGATGGTGGAGCTTCAGTCCTTCCGGGCGGCGGCCCGGTCGGCGAGAAAAACGATCGATCGATACGGAATACCACCGTGCAGCGCGAGACCGATCTCGCAGGTGCGGCTGTTCGAGACTCCCTCCGTGCAACCCTTCACACCAGCGGCCAGTTCCGAGAGCGCGGCCGCGTTCAACTCCGGGAACGAGAAGCCCCGGTCCCCGGCGAAACCACAGCATCCCACCCGCGGCGGGACGACCACCTCGGCGGCACAGGCGCGGGCCACCGCCTCGAGCTTGGCGCCCACGCCCATCTTCGTGCTGCTGCAGGTGACATGGACCGCCACCCGCCCGGCGAGGCGCTCGAAGCGCAACTTGTCGAGCAGGTGGTCGTGGATGAACTCGGCCGGCTCGAGCAGGAGGAGCTTCGAATCCATCTTCTTGCGCATGCGCTGCAGGCAAGGGCTGGTGTCGCAGAGGATGGGGATGCTCCCGCCCTCGCTGGCGGCGACGAGCGCGCGCTCCAGCTCGCCCGACTTGGCGTCGGCCACGTCGCGGAAGCCCTTCGAGTCGAAGGCCAGTCCGCAGCAGAGGGACGAGAGCGCCTCGGGGAAGATGACGTCGTAGTCGGCCTTCTCGAGGAGCGACAGGGTGGCCTCGAACACGGCGCGTCCGTCCTCGTCCCCGCGCGGCGCCCCCATGGTGCGGGCGATGCACGACGGGAAGTAGACCACCGAACGCCCCTTGCCGCGCCGGACGCTCCGGAGCGGGGTCGCCGGAGCCGCCCGGGGCATCTGGGCGTTCCACTGCGGGAGCCATTCGCCCGCCATTCCGCGGGCGCCCCGGGAGAGGGCTCCGAGAAGACCGGGGCCGAGGACGGCATGAGCCGCGTCGGCGGCAGCGAGGCCTCGGCGGGCCCATGCGGTGGTGCCGGCCATGTCCTCGGCCAGCTTGCGGGCCCGATGGCGCGCCTTCTCCGACCAGCCGGCGCTCCGCAACTGCTTCACGAACTCGCCGGTGTCGATGGAGACCGGGCAGGCCGTGGCGCAGAGGCCGTCGGTGGCGCAGGTCTCCTCCCCTTCGTAGACGAACGCCTCGGCGAGCCGCGCCCGCCGCTCCGGATCCTCTCCGGTGCGACCGAGGCGGGTGATCTCCCGCTGCACGGTGATGCGCTGGCGCGGCGTGCTGGTCACCGGCCGCGACGGGCACTTGGGCTCGCAGAATCCGCACTCGATGCACTTGTCGATGATGGGATCGACCGGCGGCATCGCCTTCAGATTCTTGACGTGGGCGAGCGGGTCGTCGTTCAGGATGACGCCCGGGTTCAGGATGCCGCGGGGGTCGAAGAGCGCCTTCACCCGCTTCATGATCCCGTAGGCCTTGGAGCCCCACTCCATCTCCACGAAGGGGGCCATGTTGCGGCCGGTGCCGTGCTCCCCCTTGAGCGAGCCGTCGAAGCGCTTCACCACGACCTCGCAGACCTCATCCATCAGGGTCTGGTAGCGGCTCACCTCGGCGGGGGTGCCGAAGTCCTGGGTGAAGGTGAAGTGGAGGTTCCCGTCGAGGGCGTGGCCGAAGATGATGCCCTCGGCGTAGCCGTGCTGTCGCATCGCCTTCTCGAGGAACACCGTGCCGGCGGCCAGGTGCTCGATGGGGAAGGCCACGTCCTCGATGACCACGGTGGTGCCGATCTTCCGGGCGCCGCCCACGGCCGGGAAGAGCCCCGCCGCCGCGCCCCAGAGATCCGCCGCACCCGCCGGGATTCCCGCACCCGTTCCCGCGGCCGCCGCGGCCGCCGCGGCCAAGCCGGCCCCCGCCGGACGCCGCGTCACCGGCAAGGCCTTGCGGGCCGCCCGCGAGGCCCTGTCGCTGGATCCGGCCTTCGAGCAGGCCGTCTCGCTGTGGCTGGCCGCCTATATCCGCCTGCTCACTCCCGCCCCCCTGCTGTAAACTTCACCGCGGATGATGGGGCGGTTTCCAAACTTGGCGGCTTTGCGAGAAAATCTCTGCCCTCCCTTTCGCATTTTGCAGTTAAATTCCGGTTGCGGCGGATCGCTGACCGCTCTTGGCAACCCGCCTGCGTGTAGTTGAAACCATGACATCCGGATCACAAACGCCCGCGCTATCCAGGCCGCGTCTGGTTTTGTACATTTAAACCTAGTTAAGGAATGCCAGAGGTCCTGGCGATAAGGAGGATGGAATGAGTATTGGAGATATTGCCCTGAACATTCGCGCGTTGCGCAAGAAGCGCAAGCTTACCCTGGAAGAAATGGCGGCCCGCACCGGCGTGACCAAAGGCTGCCTTTCCCAGGTCGAAAACCAGCAGTCGTTGCCGTCCGTGTCGCTGCTCTATCGCCTTGCGGAAGGGCTGGGCGTCGCGCCGTCCGAGTTGCTGCACCGCAAGGCGCCCGATCCGGCCTATGTGTTCACCCCGGCCGGGCAGGGCACATCGCAGGAGCATGCCAACCCCATGGGCGCCTGGTTTGAGCTCGCCCGCGACAAGCGGCTCAAGCTGATGAATCCGCTCATGCTGGAAATTCCGCCGCAGACCGCGCTCAGGCGCGAGGCCACGCGCATGGACCAGTTTATCTACGGCATCGAGGGCCAGGTGCATGTGACCTTGAACCAGGACGAGTTCACGCTGGCGCCCGGCGACAGCATTTATTTCGCCGGGCATGTCGCGCATGACGTGGCGAACCGCGCCGACGCGGCGGCCAAAGTGCTGGTGATCCATGCCACCCAGGCTACCGGCTGATTGAGCGTGGCGCAGAGGCTCTAAACGTGTGGCAGGTGAAAAACAAAGGACGACACATGAATTGGCCGATCGCAGCAGTGTACACAGCCATTGTGGCTTTTGGATTGTGGTTCTGGACCGCCGTGGCGGATTGGCTGTTCCGGATTTTCTGAGGAGGCGGCGCACCGTTCCGTGGACAAGCTGGCAGGGAGGCCTGGACGTCGAAGGGCCCGGCCCCCGGGATTTTTTTTGATGAGGCAAATGAAGGGATAGCCATGAACATGACCGCAAATAGAGTGCTGTTGATTGATGACGATGAAATCCAGAATGAGATGCTCAAGGGCACGCTGGAAAAGTGCGGGATGACGGTTGCCTCGGAGAGCAACCCGCTCGCCGCGCTGAAAACCGCCGTCAAATTCAGGCCCGGCGTGATCATCTGCGACATCGTCATGCCCGGCAAGACCGGCTCCCGCGTGGTGCGCGACCTGCAGGAGCGCCCACCCACCAATCACATCCCCATTATTTTCCTGAGCTCGCTGGTCACCAAGCGGGAGGAGGAGGCCGGCATGGCCACCCCCATCATGATGGCCAAGCCGGTCAATATGACGCTGCTGCTTGACCACATCCGGCACCTGACCAGCCCGCCGGAAAAGGTAAAGGGCGGCGCAATGCTTGAGGCTCCCGCCCTGCGCGTTGCGCCAGAATAAAATGTTACCGGCGGCTGGGAATTAATAATGGATGGATGCGCCATAATGAGGTTACCGAAGGCGGTTGAAGACAGCCCGTTGTTTGGCCTCGATGAGGGTCCGCAGTTGATAGGGATCGAGATGGAGGCGGACTTCGGTCAGGTGGGTGAGTTGGGCTTCATTGAGATGGCCGGAGGCGAACAACCGCTCACAGGGGGTGGCAGGCGGATCGTACCTTTTGTAGTAGCGGGCGCCACGACGCTCTTTAAAGATAAGCCGCCGGTTGGCGCAGAAGAAGTTGTTTAACAGGTTGGCGGCTTGGTAGAGGGTGTTGATGTCCCTGATCAGGGAGGGATCCTCGATGCGCTGGTAGCCGAGCAGCAACCGGACATGGGTGTAGTTTTTCTGTTCGACATGCGGGTTGTCATTCTTTTTGCCGGACCTGCCCCGGGTCATGTGCACCGGTATGGGCCGGTTGCGGTAAAAGCTATGCAGGTGATGGTTGATGAACTCGCCTCCGTTGTCGGTGTGGAAGCCCTGAACCGCAAAGGGCAAGCCATCCTCAAGATCGCGCAGCAGCCGATGAACGTCGTGTTGTCCTTTATTCCAGACCGCCCCATTGAGTGTCCAACCTGAGAAGATGTCCGTAAACGTCAGGCTCCAGACAAAATCACCCTCCAACGATCCGCCACAATGGGCGACCGTGTCCGCCTGGATGAAGCCCGGCCGGGTGACATCATTGTGGCTGATCTTGACTGGAATCGAGCTTTTAAGGTAATCGCCCGGACGGGTTCCCGATAGACCCCGCGAGCCGTGCCGGCGGCGCGCGGGTCTTAGCAACCGGTCCAACGTCCGGGCCTTCACGGCCGAGAGCTTTTCCCGGCATGAGGCTTCCAGATCGCCGTGGTGCTTTTCGTAGAATGGCAGCCACAACCGGATCATGCCCACCAGCCGTGCGGCGCAAGGCCGATCTGCATTCAGCCAGATGTCTTCCAGGACCCGGAGTTCATCCGGGCCGTACGGGCTGGGTCGCCCCGGCTTATTCCGGCGCGTCCGTCCATCGGCGTTGAGCAGGCGAATGGCATGTTTACGGTGATGGCCGCACACCTCACAAAACTCGTCCAGAATGCGGGCTTTACCTTGTCGTCCGGCATGCCGGTAGCGGTCCTTGATGCGTGCGAGATACTCCCTTTTTGACTGGCTGACCATAATTCAATGCTCCTTCCCCTTCGGTAACATCAATTATGGCGCAACCACCCTTTGCCGACGATATTACCGCCCAACCTTCGGTAACATTTAATGTGGCGCAATTCGCCCTGGCCGCCCGATGACGTTTTCCTTTTTATTTTCTGCGCGTGTGTGATATAATTCAACCCAGCCGTCGGAATGTGGACACGACGGCGAAGGGGCCCATGCCCGCCACGGAGCGGAATGCGGCATGGCGGCCTCCGCGCCGGGAGCGCGATATGACATGGGAAACCAGGGCGATATAAACATGACGGACAAGAATATTGAATCCGCGCCGACCGGGGAAACGCAGCGGCTGATCCACGAGCTGCAGGTGCGCCAGACCGAAATAGAGATGCAGAACGAGGAGCTGCGCCGGGCACAGGCGGCGCTGGAGGCATCGCGCGCGCGCTATGAAGACCTCTACGACTTCGCGCCGGTGGGGTATATCACCCTCAACGAAGAAGGGGTGGCCCTGACTGCCAACCTCGCCGCCGTCGCCCTGCTGGGCGTGGCCCGCGACTCGCTGGTCGGGAGCAAGCTCTCCCGGTTCATCCACAAAGATGACCAGGCCCTTTACTACCTGCACCGCAGGCAGGTTGCGGAATCCAGCGCGCTGCAGGGGCGCGACCTGCGGATCGTGAAGCCGGATGGCGTCAGCTTATGGGTGCGTCTGAGCACCCTGGTCACGCAGGCTCCCGATGGCGCGCCGGAATGCCGCATCGTGATGAACGACATCACCGCGCGCAAGCAGGCCGAGGAGGCGCTGCGGATGAGCGCTGAACACCATCGGGCCATGATTCACACCGCCATGGACGGCATCTGGCTGGTGGACATGCAGGGGCATTTTCTGGAGGTCAACGAGGCGTATTGCCGGATGAGCGGCTACAGCGCGAAGGAGCTGCTGGCCATGCGCATTTCCGACGTCGAGGTCATCGAATCGGCCGCGGCCGTCGCCGCCCACACCCAAAAGGTCATGACGCAGGGCGAGGATCGTTTCGAGTCGCGGCACCGCTGCAAGGACGGGCGCATCTGCGACGTCGAAGTCAGCACCAAGTACCGCCCGGACCAGGGCGGCCGGCTGGTGGTGTTTTTGCACGACATCACCGAGCGCAAGCGGGAGGAGGATGAAAAACGCCAGCTCGAGGACCATCTCCGGCAGGCCCAGAAGATGGAATCGGTGGGCTTCCTGGCCGGCGGCGTGGCCCACGACTTCAACAACATGCTCGGCGTGATCCTCGGGCGCACGGACCTGGCGCTCACGCAGTTGCAGCCCGGGCAGCCGATCCATGCCGACCTGATGGAGATCCGCCAGGCGGCCCGGCGCTCCGTCGATATCACCCGCCAGCTGCTGGCCTTTGCCCGCAAGCAGGTCATCATGCCCCAGGTCATCGACCTGAACGGGACCGTGGATAGCATGCTCAAGATGCTGCAGCGGCTCATTGGCGAGAATATCCAGCTCGCCTGGCAGCCGTGCCCGGACCTGTGGCCGGTCCA
>JBAXJV010000180.1:0-6185 GCA_037137675.1 bacterium
CTGCCACTGCCGGCACAGGCGCCAGCGCGTCTTTAAGCCAGGCCCAGAAGAGCGCGTGATGCTGCGTCCAGCCTTCACCGCTACCCGGCGTGAATAGCGGACGCATCCAGGCGATGTCGCGCGTTCCGTCATGAAAAAACCACTGCGTCACCGCCATCAGCACCAGCAGCACTGCAATGTCCGGCAGCCACAAACGCCAGTAATAAGACGCGCCGTGACGGACGGACGTTGCGTTACGCGCGTCGTGGACTTTTGGTGCGGGCGCAGGACTCGCTGTCATGCTGGTCACTTACGGGTCCAGATTTTCCAACGCCAGCGTTTGAAAATTCAATCGCCGGTAATAGCAGTTGCGTGGCTTGCCGCAGGTGTTCTTTGTGTGACAGATACCGCTGCGGCGCGGGCGCACGCGGTACACGAGCGAGTTTTGCTCGCAGTTCACGCGCACCTCCAGCAGCTCAAAGGTCTCGCCAGAGGTCTTGCCCTTCTCCCACAGTTCGTTGCGCGAGGTGCTCCAGAAGATCGCCGTACGTTCGGCTACGGCCTGCTTCAAGGCGGCGGCGTTGGTGTAGGCAATCAGTATCACTTCCAGTGTGTCGGCGTCCTGCACCGCCACTGGAATTACATCTGAGCAGACTTGTGCGATCCTGGCAATCTTGCCAAAATCAAGTTTCAGAACAGTACCCTCTTCGAGCTCTTGCATGCTACCTTCCTTGAATGTCCCGCAATACATTCGTTATTTCTTCGATTACATCGCCGGCTGTCAGGCCTGCCTGAGAATGGTGCGCCGCCGCACAGTCGCCCGCCAGGCCATGCACATAAACGCCTGCGCAGGCCGCCGCAAATGGCGCCAGGCCTTGCGCCAGTAATCCGCCGATCAGCCCCGTTAGCGCGTCGCCCATGCCGCCTGTAGCCATGCCGGGATTGCCGTTCAGATTGACAAACAGGGTGGGGGTCCCGTGCGCGGCCACGAGCGTTCCTGCGCCTTTAAGCACCACCACGGCGTGCGTAAGTTCGGCTGCACGCGTGGCCGCCGCAACGCGACCGGCCTGCACTTTCTCTACCGTCCAGCCGAGCAGTCGCGCCAGTTCGCCGGGATGCGGCGTGATCACCACTGGTCCGGCGGCTTGCTGCAATTTCTCAGGGTGCCCGGCAAAACCGAACAATGCATCGGCATCCAGCACCATAGGTACAGTTACCGTTTTGAGCAGGTGGTCCACCAGTTTGGCGCTTTCGGCATGGCGTGTAAGTCCCGGACCAGCCGCCACCGCCTGAAACTCTGCCAGTCGTCCGATCCAGAGATTCCAGCCGTCGGCGCATAGACTGCCGGTTTCTGTTTCCGGTCCGCCGTGGGTCATGACTTCGAGCATCGTTCCCGCCACCAGTGGCACAACGCCATGCGGCGTCAAAACTGACACCAGTCCGGCGCCGGATCGCAGTGCAGCGCGGCCCGTAAGCGCGATGGCCCCGGCATATCCGGCCGCGCCGCCGATCGCCAGCAGGTGGCCGAAATCGCCTTTGTGCGCAGCGCGTGCCCGGCGCGGCAAGTTTGGCGCCACATCTGAAATGGTCAGCAGTTCCAGTCCCGTTGGCAGCGATTTTATCAGTTCATCCGGGATGCCTAGCGGAATCACCTCAACGGCGCCTACCAGCGGCAGTGCCTCTGGCATTAACATGCCCTTTTTTGGCAGCCCGATCGTTGCTGTCAGATCAGCTGTCACTACCGCGCCCGGCGCTGTGCCTGCGTCGGCGTCGAGTCCGGATGGTACGTCAATAGAGACTACCAGAGCGTGTACGGAGAGCGCGTTGATGTAGTCAATGGCCCCGGCTGCCGGACCGCGCGGCGGACCATGGATGCCAATCCCGAGCACTCCATCCACCAGAATGTGGCACATTTCGTCTTCATCCAGGGCTTCGTCCCACGCTTCTTTGGTGGTTATTTCGCGGAACGGCACTCCGGCTGCCCGCATTTTGCTGAAATGGGCCAGTGCATCGCCGCGAATATCGGTGGCATTGCCTGCCAGCAGCAATTCGACTTCATGCCCGTCCTCGCGCAAAATTCTGGCCGCCACAAATGCATCGCCGCCATTTTTGCCACGGCCGGCGATCAGTTGAATAAAGGGATTCATTAAATGGTGGCGATCGCAGAGCCGTTCGACGAGCACCGCGACTCCATGTCCGGCGCGCTGCATAAGTTCTTTGCCGGGCAGCTCAAACTCGTCTGCTGCCAGACGGTCAATCTCCCGCATGCCGCCGGTGGTGATAGTTTTCATCGCTACAGTCGTGATCAGGTCATGACACCAGCAGCGCGTGTGCCACGGAAAAGTGGTGGGTGTGGGATAGGCTGATCAGCACGCTCGCCACACCGCGCTGGCTGGCCAGTTCCGCGCCCAACGGGCCCAGCCTGATTGATGGCGCGCCGGTGTGCGCATCTTTAACGACTTCGATATCCAGCCATCCGAGCCCTTCACCGATGCCAGTTCCGAAAGCTTTTGAGACGGCTTCCTTGACGGCGAAGCGGCCGGCGTAATAGAGCCACGGCGCCGCTTTGGATTCGCAGTAGCCCTGCTCGGCTGGCAGATACACGCGGTCCCGGAAGCGCGGCCCCCAGCGTGTCAGCAGCGCGCGGACGCGATCGTTTTCCACAAGATCCACGCCTGTTCCGAGCACCCGCCCGCCGTTCACACTGTCCGTCACGGCAGGCCTCCGGTATACAACTCCAGCGCCGCCAGCATCTCAGCGACGGCCTGTCGCAGCCCGACAAAAACCGCCCGGCAAACCAGGCTGTGGCCGATATTCAGCGTATCCAGATGCGGCACGCTCAAAATGCCATGCAGGTTGTCGAGGCTGAGCCCATGCCCGGCATTCACCTTGAGCCCGAGCCGGTGCGCCAGACGCGCACCTTCGATCAGGCGGGTTAGTTCGACTGGCGCGCTTGCTTCGGAAGCGTTGCAATAAGTGCCGGTATGCAATTCTATGGCCGGTGCTCCGCTGCGGGCTGCGGCTTCGATTTGCTGGTGATCCGGATCAATAAACAAGCTCACCACGATGCCGGCTTGCGCGAGCTTGGTGACCACCGCGTGGACCGGGGCCGCCTGCCCGGCCACATCGAGGCCGCCTTCGGTGGTCAACTCGTGACGCCGCTCTGGCACCAGACAGACCTCATGCGGCCGCACGCTACAGGCGATCTCCACAATTTCAGGCACAATCGCCATTTCGAGATTCAGGCGCACGCCGGGCTCCCGGCGCAAGATGTGGAGGTCGCGATCCTGAATGTGGCGGCGATCCTCGCGAAGGTGAATGGTGATCCCGTGCGCTCCGCCTGCCAGACACTCACGCGCTGCTGCTGCGAGGTCGGGATAGGCTGTGCCGCGCGCCTGACGCAGTGTAGCTACATGATCAATGTTGACCCCCAGACGGCATCTGCTCTCACTCATGGCGGTGAGGATACACCGCCGCTCTACGCCACGCAAGCTGCGAACGGGGTGTGTCAAGAACGGGGTGCAAAACCCAGATGCGCAGCTAAGGTTCTGTTTCCCGGCGCGGGACAGTCACCCCGTCGGCCTCAGCGGCTCACCGTGACGGTTCGCCCTACCCGTGGCTGGTTCTCAAAACCCGTTTGATCGTACGCTAGGTAGGGCGAGGCGTCTCGCCGAGCCGTCTTCGTGGCTGAAAAGCGGCGGTCTCGTAGAAGCCAGCGCCACTTAGCCGCACACGACAGTGCAAAACAGTAGAATTGACAAAACCGCAGTGGAGCACCTAGAGTGGTGTCTTCACGCGGACGGGCGCTTAGCTCAGTTGGTTAGAGCACCACCTTGACATGGTGGGGGTCGGAGGTTCGAGTCCTCTAGCGCCCACCATCCTCTGATGGACCGCGAGAAGCGGCAATCCGTCCTCCTGCCTTAGAGATCACGTTTTCTTCCCCTGTGCGTACTGCGGGGCGAGCTGCGGATAAAGACCTGTCAGTTCAGCATGATGATTGTTCCTGCGGCGATAGACTCGTAGGCGCCTATGTCTGAAGTGTTTCCTGTGACGCGGCGTCCGCCGGCGAGATCTGTGGCGTTTATCATCCACGGAAGAATTACGGCATGATTAACGCAGGGCGAATAATTGAGCAGCCGGTAATTTCCAAGCGTAGCGTTGGTTCCGTAGCCGCTGCCCGGAGAAAAGAAGCATGGATTCCCGTTCAGGTTGCCGGTGCCGGAGGGATCGTTGACCAGATTTGACGCGTTGCAGAAGTGGAAGTTGGCCGCCACTCCCGCCACGTCGTTGCTCTGGTTGAACCAGATGATTGTGTTTGTCACGGCGCCTGCCGAGTTTGTGATGCCGACCTTGGAGTTGCGCACCACGGTGACGTTCTCGCAGGATCCGCCGCTCTGCGTGATCCCGTTCCCGGTGTTTGCGGCCACGAGGCAGTTGCGAAGCGTGCCGCCGGTCATATTCACGCCGCCGTTCCAGCCGCTTGCCCCGTTCCCATAGACATTGCTGGCAATGATGCAATTCCACACCTCTCCGCCAGATATGCTCAGCCCGCCGATGGCCGTAGAGTCGCTTCCACCACGGTTGCCCATGATGACGGTGTTGTAGATCTTGCCGCCGGTCATGGTAACGCCACCGCAGCCCTGGTAGGAGCCTAGATCGGTGCCGTTCATGATCACGCAGTTAGATAACGTACCTGCCGACATGGACAGCGTACTGCTGCGATCGCCCGAATTGCCGTTAAACACGCAATTGGACACCGTGCCACCGGCGAGCAGCATCCCGGGGACGGCGGTCTGACAGTAGCCGTTTGTCATCGTGAAACCGGACACGTTCGCACCGGAGCTGTGCACCCACCAGAAAGTCATCTGTCCATTGGTCCGGGTCACGGTAGTGACGGCGGGTCCGTTGACGCTTTGCACGGTAATGTCCTTGTTGACTTCGATTTGATTCGTACACACGTAGGTGCCGTTCGTCACCAGAACCAGCGTACTGTCGCCTCCGAAAACCAGCGCAATATTGATGGCGCTCTGCAGATTGCTTGCCGCCTTCTGCCACGTGTCGTACGGCACGGTGGACGACGATCCGTTAGTGGATACGTAAGCGATCTTTGGTGCCACATAGATGTAGCCGGTGTTGGTCCGGACTGCATATTCTCCCGTGGTGTTGCTGACTGCAAGAGACACGGTGTAATAGCCTGGCGTCGTGTACGTCTTCGACTCCACAGGCTTATTCGTTCCCGAGTCGGTCGTTGAATCTCCGAAATTCCACCAGTAATATACAACATTGGTGTTCGCTCCGGCGATGGTTGCTGTGAACACCGCCGGCACGTTGGTGATTCCCTGAACTACCGGGGAGTTGAAGCTGCATGAAAATGGATTCGCACCCGCCTGCTTCTCGTAGCAGCCCATATCCACGATGCTGTTAACAATCCGGTTTGAACCGTCCAGATCCACGGCCCCGGACATCCATGAAGGGTTGTTGCTACCGGCGTCCACACAGCTCGAGGCGCCGTTCAGATGATAATCCCCTGCGCTGGAAAAAACCGGATCGGCGCTCTTGTTTCCGGCACCCGTCGGCATTGCCGGGCTGACGTCCGAGTAGGTGATGTTGGTGGCACCGGAAACTACGATCTGGGCACCGCCCGCGCCGTTGTTCCAAACTATGCTGTTCTGCACGATGCCCGTACTGCCAACCATGTAAATGCCGCTGCCGCCGTCCCCGTTCACGGTGTTGAAGGCGATTGTGCAGTTCTGGACGGTTGCCGTCGTGGCGCCGATGTAAATACCGCGCGTTCCATTATTGGCGATCAGACAATTCCGGATTAAATCGCCGGTCTTCATGCCCACCGCGCTGTTGGCTACTAAAGATGACGCATCATTATTGGTGATCATGCAATTGCGGACGATAGCGCCTCCGCCCATCTGGATGGCGGAAAAGCTTCCGGCAGCGCCGCTGCTTTTATTGCCGGTGAACGTGCAATTGTCAATTTTGCCGCCGTTGGAAACGTAAACGCCGCCAACGCCCCCCGAGTTGCCGATCTCCGTGCTGTTGAGGAACAGGCAGCGGGTTATCAGTCCGGTGCTGTTAAGGTAGACTGTGGAGCCCCGGTTACACGTATTCTTTGCGAAAATGCAGTTTGTTATCGTGCCCCCGTTCGCCATAGAGACAGCCGTGCCGTTCACGCCCTGTCCTGTTGCCACGGCGTT
>JBAXJV010000181.1:0-6175 GCA_037137675.1 bacterium
CTGGACGTGGGATCATGTATTAGTACGCGACCACCGTTACTGTCAACCTCTTTCACCTCATAAACATCGTCCCGAATGGTTATTTTTGAAGGTACACCAACCTTATAAACGTGGCCGTCCACGACAAAAAGCAATTCGAGCTCGTATTCATTATGAGGCACGGGTTCGTCTCTGATGAGGGGTATTCGCTTATCGCCGCGCTGTATGGTTAGCGTCGGCTTGCCTTTAGCCCCCTGCTCGTCGAAAGATACAAGCTTAAATCCTTCAACATCCTCACCCAAACGCTTCCAATACGTCCGTCCCCCGTTGCGAAGATTGATTTGGAACAGAAGTTGTTCAACGCCGATCTTGTTGACCCCCCGGAAGACCAGATTGAACGGCTTGGGCGTGATGGCCTGCACCACCAGCTTGCCAACCCATGCGGGATGACTCTTCAAACTGGTTGGATCGGTGCCGGCCTTGCACTCCTCCAGATTTGAGAAGCCATCATGGTCTGGATCGCCTTTAGCGTCGTCGGGATCCAGCGCATTGAGATGGAAGCGTTTTTCCCACTCGTCGGGCATGCCGTCGTGATCGCTGTCCTTGTCAATGCTAGGCACATCATTTGGCTGCCCGGCCTGACAATAAGGACACTTGATCGCCTGCAGCGGAATCGGGCGTTCGCAATTAATGCACCGGATGCGCGGTTCAGGCGCGAACATGCGATTGGACCAGACTCCGACCTGATCTGGCGTTTGTAATGCAGCCAGAATCTTTTCAAAGGGCGTTTTTTCCACCGGCGTAACATCCGGGTGGCTGGCCTTCAACGCATCCATTTGGCGCGAGTCATCGGCCTGCCTGAAGCGCAGTGACTGGGCCATCGTTCCCAGCACGAACAACGCGGCCACAAGCACGCCCAATGCGAGTACGGCAATCAGGCGGTCGAAAGAATTCCGGATCCATTCGAATAAACTGGACGCCATCTCAACCTCCCGGTGCTTTCTTGCCTTTTGGCACAGCGACCGCTGTCGCCGCGGCCTTACGGAACTGATACACGTCCACATTCATGCGAACCGTCAGCAAAGTATCCAGCCCCGCCAGCATACGTTGCCCGGCAGGCTCTGCGCCAACTGCGGCGACAGGTGGCGACAAAGGCTGACGACCGGCCACAGCGGCATCAGCGCGCCCCGGCTGATTAACCGCAACCGCGAGCACATGCGGGTCGCCTTGTACTTCAACTCGCGTCACCGCCGCAAACGTATTGCAGCGCGCCAGACGGTCCAGAACATCTATCAGCGCTGCTTCCTTGGCCGTAAACTCCACCGTAAAGCGCCAGACCCCGTAGAGCTCTTTATCTTGAATCTGGCCGGCATCGGAGTTGCTCACATTAGCGACCGTGGCCACCTCCGTAGCACGCCGCCGCACGCCGCGTGCAGCCGTCTTTGCCGCATCCGCATTCGCATCTTCACCGTTCAGTGACTGTTCGAACTCCTCGCGCCCGATACCGCGCAGAGCCGTAATCCGCGCCGCATAAAATTCGTTGCACAAAGCTTCGACAATCAGCAGTTGCTGGGTCAGCCGCCGCACATCCGGATGTGCGGGCGGGTTGCCGGCCATATGCCGGCCAAACCCGAATGCAAAATCGCTTTTCGGCACCAGCATCACGCCATTCGCGGCGGCCAGACGCTCCAAACGGCGGCGCGTCTCGTGAAACTGGCTGATGAACCGCTCAGGGGACTGCTCTTCAGGTTCCGCCTGACCCTGGCTCATCGCCTCCAACAGGTGCACCAACTCCCCTTCCAATTCCTGCAAATTTTTCCGCTCGCCGATCAGATTGCGCGCCGAAGGAAACGGATCCTTTCCATACAATCCGCGCAGTTCCAGATCGCGTTCGTGCAGCTGTACCTGAGCCCGCCAATACCGCGTCAGGCCAAGAAAGAGCATGACTCCAGCACCCGCCATAACCAAAAGTCCGATCACACCGCCAGTGACCACTAAAATTCGTCTGCGCGACGCCATAATATTTCTCCCCGGTCAGCGTAGCGCCGCGTCTGCCGCGCCACCTGTCAAGGGGTTACGCAACCCCGCCTCAATGACAAATTCGGTCGCATAGTCTGTCCCCGGCACAGGCTTGATGCGCTTAAGCTTGATCCGGTCGGGATTGTCGCTAAGCGTCCCCTTGCTGCGCATCGCCGCAATAAACTTTTCGCTGATCACGTCATCCTTGACCTTATCGCGAAACGCCATGCCGCTGATCTCGATTGCATCGTAGGTCCCCGCCCCGCTGCCCAGAGTCACAGGACGGAGCCCGGTCAACCACATTCCGTCCACCATGCAACTATGCACTTCACTGAAAATATGCAGCCAGATCGTGCGCGTCTCGCGAGGCGCGTTCAACTCACGAACTTTCTTCAACACAGCCAGCTTATCCGCTTCGATCTTCATCATGCTGCGATTCGGATTCTCCAAAGATTGCAAGCGCGTCTGCAAGCGCGCGAGCCGGTCCTCGTGCAACGCCTGCATACGCAGCACAAAAATAGCCCCCGCCAGCAGAACCGCCACAACGGACGCCAGGGCAATCGCGTAAAATGGCACACGCCTCCGCAACGACCGCTTACGCGCTGCCGCAGGTGGTATGAGATCAATTTCAACCGGGCAAACCACCGCACTCCGCAACGCTACCCCCACAACTTCTCCCAGCGAATGCCGTTGCTTGGAAATGCGTTCGTCCGAGATTGAACCGCTCACCGCCACATTGCGGAAGGGATTGATGTAGTCCACCTCGGTTTTGAGTTTATCCCTAAGGAAGGTAGCCGTGTTCCGGATTTGCGCCGTTCCACCCGCCAGCAGCACCATCGCCGGTGCGCTGCCGCCTTGCTGGCTGCGGTAGAAGTTGATCGTCCGATTGATCTCGGCGTGCATCCGCGTCATGACATTGCGCACAATTTTGGATGTGCGGTCAGCCACCCCGACGTCGGGCCCCTCATAGGCGCCGCCCAGGCCTACAAAGGCATGCGACAGCTTAAGCTGCTCGGCATCGTCAAAGGAAAGCTCGAACTCCTTCATGAGCTCTTTGGTGATGGCAATGCCCGCCACCGGAATGCTACGGCTGAAAATCCTGCCGCCCTCCACAAAAACTACATTCGTAGCCCGCGCCCCCATATCCAGCACCATGGTGCAACCATTCAGGCCACCGTAGTTGTAACGCACGACATTGTAGAGCGCCATTGGCGAAACATCCACCCGCTCGGTCTCCAAACCGGCGGCTTCGATGCAGGTCGTGAGATTTTCGACAATGTCTGTCTTCACCGCCACCAGCATGACGCTCAGATCACCAGAGCCCTCCTGTCCGATGAGCTGATAGTCCCAGACCACCTCATCCATCGGGAATGGCACATTCTGCTGGGCTTCGTAGCGCACCATCTGGCCGACCTTATCCGGCGTGGTCGGAGGCAGCTTGACGTAGCGCGGGAATACCACCTGACCGGCGATGGAGACGGCCACCGGCCCGGGCCTGATACCACTTTCGCGCAAAAGGTCGCGCAAGGTAGAGACAATATAGGCGGACGAATCAGCTGTGCTGTCGGGATCCACCCCCAGCGGGGCAATTCCGTAACGGAGCAGCTCCAGGCCACCGCTCCGTAACATCCCGAATTCGGCCAGCACCAGATTGCTGGCCCCGATGTTCAGCGACAGAATGCGTTTTGATGCGAACATATCAAATCTTTATTTGACGTACTCGTAATCGTCCACCGCCAACATCGCAAACGGTGTATCGGATTTTTTGAGCAAATACCCTTCGCGAACGGTCAGCTTGTCGTTTTCCCACCACTTGGCCGGAAGCTTCTTCCCGCCTGCCGGTTTGGAATCGCCAAGCACATCCACCACCTCGCCCTTGACACGCAGTTCCACGGCCACGCCCACAACGTCGCCGTAGCGCAAAAGTGCCGCAGGCCGCACAAACATGGCGCTCTGCCGGTTACGTCCGGGCCCCACATCAAAAAGTTGCTGGCTGTTTTTCAACAGCGAATACTCGTCGCGCATCCGGTTGTGTAGCAACACGTAAAATTGCACGCCCAGATCGTCTATCCAAACGTCCTTGTCGGACAGGGTGTCAAACAGCACGGAAACCTGAGCCCAGTCCTTCGCGGGAAGCTTGGCCACCAGCCCCGAGGCGTTGTACTGCGGCGTCTTCACCAGGGCGTTGCGTCCCAACCCCGTGACTTCCCGGACCCGCACGCTGCTTCTGCGTCCCGCCGCCGCGGCTTCACCTGCCACTCCCGCCGCTTGCTGTGCCAAGGCCTCGCCACCAACCAAACACACCGCCAAGCCAATCCACGCCAACTGCCGGTTGACAATCATTTTACCAATCCTTCCGTGCGTCGTGGTTATTCATTCGCGTAACCATTGGAGTATAGACAACCACCATGCCATGTCGCAACGGAAATCCGCACAGTGCTAACTGTTGCCCGTCACTACGACAAGGCCCGGATCGTACCCCTCGGGTGGCTCGAATCCCAGCAGGCAGAGGCAAGTCGCGGCCAGACTGCTGATGCCCAGCCCCGTCCTCTCCGTAAGCCGCACCCCGGCCGTGCCTGCGGGGTCGTACACCACTGCCGGCACGGGATTCAGCGAATGACTGGTCTTGACCTTGATCCGCCCGGTCGCTGCATCGCACTTGACCTTGCCGCTGCGTTTCTCGTGTTCGTACATGTCGTCGGCATTGCCGTGATCGGCCGATAACACCAGAATGCCGCCCGTCTCGCGCAGCACCGGCAGCAACCGGCCCAGACACAGGTCCACCATCTCCACGGCAATCTGCGTTGCCTGATAGTTGCCAGTGTGGCCAACCATGTCCCCGTTGGGATAATTCAGACGGATGAACTTATGGACCCCGCCGCGGATCGCCTCAATCACCCGGTCGGTGATCTCCGCAGCTTTCATACAGGGCCGCTGATCAAAGGGCACGAGGTCGGATTTGATTTCGACGTAATCTTCCAGGCCCTTGTCGAACTTTCCGGAGCGGTTGCCGTTGAAAAAGTATGTGACGTGCCCGAATTTCTGCGTTTCGCTGATTGCCAGCTGGCGCACGCCGGCGTGCGCCAGATATTCGCCCATGGTGCGGTCTATCGCCGGCGGATCCACCAGAAACGCCTTGGGAATCTGCAGGTCGCCGTCATAACGCATCATCCCGACGTAGCGGACTTGCGGCCGCGCACCGCGGTCGAATTCCGGCATCGCTTCGTCCTCAAAGGCCCGGCTGATTTCAATCGCGCGGTCACCGCGAAAGTTGAAGAACACCACGCTGTCGCCGTCGCGGATCGGCCCCACGGGTTGCCCGTGGTCGGCAATTACAAAACCCGGCAGGTCCTGATCAATCACGCCCGGGCTGGCCTGACGCGCGGCCTCGATGGCGGCCCGCGCCGAAGGAAACTGCGGGCCCTGACCCAGCACATGGATTTGCCAGCCGCGCTGCACCATCGCCCAGTCGGCATTGTAACGGTCCATCGTAATCGCCATGCGCCCGCCGCCCGAAGCAATCCGGTAATCGCTCCGGCCACCGGCGTTCAGCGATGCCAGAAAGGCTTCGAAAGGTTCCACATAATCCAGCGCCGAAGTCTCGCTCACGTCGCGGCCATCGAGCAGAATATGAATGCGTGCGCGCCGCACGCCTTGCTTATGAGCCTGAGCCAGCATGGCCTTGAGGTGGTCAATATGGCTGTGAACGTTGCCGTCGGAAAGCAGCCCCATGAAGTGCAAGGTGGCGTCGCTCTCAACGCAGGGCTCCGTCAGCGAACGCCATGCGGGGCCGCGAAAAATCTCGCCGCTGGCAATTGAAGCGTTGACCAGCATGGCGCCCTGTTCATACACCCGTCCGCAACCGATGGCATTGTGGCCAACCTCGCTGTTGCCCATATCTTCGTCGCTCGGCAACCCGACAGCCTTTCCGTGAGCCTTCAGCTCGCTGTAAAGGGCGTGCTCACGCAACCATTCAAAATTCGGCTTGAGAGCGGAGCGCACCGCGTCGCCCTCAGCGTAGGCCCCGACGCCGACGCCATCCATGATCACCAGCACCACCGGCCCCCGGGGGCCGGGAAAGTTCGTTCGCTTTAATGTTTCCATTTTTTACTCTTTTTCTGACCTGATTAATATGGCTGGCCTCATTGCCAATGCGGTCACTCGGCTCCCTGCTGTC
>JBAXJV010000182.1:0-6141 GCA_037137675.1 bacterium
GACTACATGCCGCTGTTGAGTCCTGAACTCTATGAGCGCTTCGAGATCCCGCGGCTGAAGCGGATCGCCGACGCCTTCGGCGGAGTCTATATCCACTGCTGCGGCGAGTATGCGCAGCACCTGCCGGTGCTGGCTCGGGCCGATTTCAAGATCTGGGGCATTGAAGTCCATTACCCTTACACAAAATTATGGGACGTCTACGATGCGCTGGGGGATCGGGTCGCCTATACGCCCTACCTGGCCCCGGGCGTCGCGGAATATCCGGCACTGGTGGACTTGTGCCGTGAATTCGCACGACGTGATTGTGTCGCCGCCCGGTTCTGGTTTGCCCAGTGCACAGGGTGGTGTGACATCAAGGAATTGCAGCAGGTGACTGAAGGGTTTGGAAGATGACCAAAATCAAGGATGCTAATGTCTTGCGCAAGCTGGCGAGGCGCTATTACGGATAACAGGGCGTGTTTTGAAGTGGCAGAAGCGACGCAAGAACGAGGAGTACGAGCACCGGAAACTTGCGCTTGATTCTCATATCTGGTATTCCCTTCCGATGGTTGCGGCGCATAGCTTGCGCATGGTGGCAAGTACAGGGCTTCTGTCAGTAAGCTGTCAGCACGTTTCGAAAAGTAATAACAACAGGGCGGTTGCATGCGGTTTGCAAAGCCCCGTACACCGGTTCAATTCCGCTTCGCGCTTTCATTTGGATAATCATGGATCCACGGGTGTCACGAATTGGACGCATGGGCCCGTTGGCCGGGGCTTTGCTGATCACGTTTGTGGTTTGGCTGTCCGTAGCCTGGCCTCTGCCGAAATATTTTGGAGAGTGCATTCCGGCCGGGGCGGGAAGCGGCGGAACAAACCCTGTTCGCACGATGTTCGCTGGCGACCACCTGCAGCTCCTCTACTATTTTAACCTTTTCGGGGACATGATTCAGGGACGGGTGCGCCCGGGCTACAACGTCTTTGAGTTTAACACAGGCAATGATGCTGATCGCTGGCAGCCGGAGCCGTATTACTTCCCGTTCTCCGGGGTGTACAGCATTTTGCATGGTCCACTGGGAATGGCAGGGGCTTGGAATCTGACCGGTTTTTTATCGCTGTGGATGACGGCGTGGGCGACCTGGCGGCTGGCGCGTCGCTACACCGCCCACGACACAATTGCTGCTTTGATGGCGCTGCTGGTGGTGCTTTCGCCGTATCGCTGGGTCAATTTGCTGGGCGGTAGTCCGATGGGCTTTGCGGCGCTTTGGCTGCCGGTGATGTTGTTAGGTTTGGATATAGCGGTGCGGGATGGCCGCGTAGTTGGCGGCTGGCTGGCAGGGCTGGCGATACTGTGCGCGTGCTGGACTGATCAGCATGTGTTTTTCTTTGCTGCATTGCTGGCGCCATTCTGGTGCGTCGTGGCTATTCTGGCGCGCAATGACTTTCGCAGGCGACTCTGGCCCTCGGATTTGTCGCGCTTGTTGCGAGCTCTGGCGCCGGTGATGCTGCTAGCACTGGCAGCGGTGGCTTTCCGTTTGTGGCAGCAGTCCCAAATGGGTGCGGCGACGATTGCGCGCCAGCGGGAATGGTGGGAAATCGCGCTTTTTTCGCCGCATGCCGTGGAGCTTTTTGCGTGGAGGATGGGATCGTGGAGCAGTCAGGCCTATTTTGGCTATGGAGTGTTGGCGGTGCTGGCTGCAGGGTGTGCGTGGTTTGGCGTGGCGGCGATCCGGAAACCGCAGAGCCTGGACCGGCGGGCGTGGGTGTTTTTGCTGCTTATGCTGGCCATCGCCGGGGTGGTGGTGCTGGCGCTGGGCCCATACGGTCCGTTCGAAGGGCGTTGTTTCGCAGCGCTACGTAAATGCCTGCCGCCGTACCGCATGGTTCGCCAGTCGGCCAAGATCCTCTGCATGCTCCCTGTTTTGTGTGCGGTGGCTGGTGCGCTGGCGCTTTCTGCCGTGACTGTTCGTTGGCCGCGTTGGATGGTTGGGGCTCTTTGCCTGGTGCTGGGCGCAGGCATGACGTGGGAATATGCGCGGAGGGTTGATCCTTTGCTGTGCCGGCTGGAAAACCGTCAGTCTGCCTACGCGGCGGTGGCCCATGATGCCAGCCGCAGTGGCCCGGCAGCGCCGCCGGCGCGTGCTCTCGTGGTGCCGCTCTGGCCAGGTGATGCTCATCAAACGTCGGTTTATCAAACCTGGGCTGAACTTTATCGCATACGCCTCGTAAATGGCTACAGCCCGGTGGTGGACAGGGCATATATGGAGCAGGTCTTCCGGCGTTTTGCCTCGGTCAATCAGGGGCGTTTGGACGACGCACAGGTGGATGCGCTGCTCGCGCGCGGGATCCGGTATATTGTGCTGCACGAGGATTTGTTTCCGGAAAAAATCAGCCCGTTCCCGGTGGGTGCGACGATGGAGGCGTTTTTGAATCATCCGCGTATGGCGGTGCTGATGGCGGGCGCTGAAGCCGGGCGACTGTTTAATGAAGATCCAGCTTTTCTGAATGGCCCTGTCCGGGCATTTCGATTGCTTGAGCAGCCACGTACGAATATCGCTTCCGTGTCGCTAGTCTCGATGCTGTGCGCGGCGCGGCGTTGGGATGCGGGTGCTATGTTGACGAATGCCGTGGAGCAGATTTCTCCCGATCCGGGCCGTCCTGGCACACGCCGGCTTTCGCGCGACGGTGCGTGGCTTGAGACACAGCCCGAGACAGTTGACAACCGGCGCGACCTGACTTGGTGGATGCGATTGCGAGGCGCTGGTGAGATGGCCGTGACGGCGATGACAGATTCGGCGTCAAATATGCCGGTCTGTGTGGTGGTCACAAATGGATGGGTCTCAGCTCCCGTGCCGAGGACAGGCCGCTACGAAGCTGTACGTTTGCGCTTGGCCCGCATCGCGGGCGTCATGGATGTGGAGGAAGTCGTGCTCGCCGGAGGCTGGGCTCCACCTGCTATTGGTGAGACGCGGTCGTTGAAAGCGGCTGAGCTTTTCCGGGCAGGCTCCATGGATCTGGTGTCGGGCGCGGTGCGCTTCGCCGCCCAGCCTGACCCGCCACGGACCGTGCTTTACGGCCCGTGTCTGCCGATAGCGCCAGGGCGCTATCGAGTGAGTCTTGTATATGCTTCAGCAGCGCCTTCAGGGAGCGTGTTGGGCTGGATGAATACACGGGGCGGTAGCGACTGCGAAAGCCCGGACTGGCTGGAAATCCGGCAGGGCGAGCCGGCGACCCAGCTTGTGGCATGGCCTGATGGCTGGTTGTTCCGTATTGAGCTGATGGCGAATTCGCGTTGGCCATTGACAGTTGAAAGCCTCACAATAGATCGGCTGGAATAACAGACAAAGATGTATTGATGTGCGGAAATGACGAGCACTTTTGTACGACAAGGATTTGGATTGTCGTCGGTTGTTAAAGGAAAGTGTGTGATCTGACGTAAATTCAGCTTTGTTGGCGAATAATGCATGGTTGGCATGGTTGCTGCTATACATTTCACAAGCGGCGCTGGTGGCCTATAATTTGAAGTTTAAGCTTTTGAATATCAGGGTAGTTGAAAAGAATGATGAATACAGGAGAAATAATTAATGAAACAGTTTAAAACAGCACAGGAAGTTGTGTCTTTCATCAAAGAGCAGGGTGTCCAGATGGTGGACTTGCGTTTTATGGATTTTCCTGGTTTGTGGCAGCACACGACCGTGCCTGCGAAGTTCATTGAAGTGGATACATTTGACAAGGGTGTGGGGTTTGACGGGTCGAGTATTCGCGGTTGGCAGGCGATCAACGAGTCGGATATGTTGATAAAGCCGGTGGCCGAATCCGCGTTCGTGGATCCATTCACGGCGGCGAAGACGTTGGTGATGATCTGCAACATCTGCGATCCGATGACCGGTGAAGACTACACCCGTGATCCGCGCAATATTGCCCGCAAGGCGGAGGCCTATTTGAAGAGTATCGGCATGGCCGATACGGCGTTTTTTGGTCCGGAGTTGGAGTTTTTTGTGTTTGACGACGTGCGGTTCGATCAAAATTCTCACGAGGGTTACTACCACCTTGATTCCAAGGAAGGCGCATGGAACACGGGGCGTGTCGAGAATCCGAATCTAGGCAATAAGATCCGTTACAAGGAAGGCTACTTCCCGGTGCCGCCGATGGATACGTTAATGGACATGCGCAGTGAGATGGCGCTGAAGTTGCAGGAGATCGGTATTGACGTGGAAGTGCATCACCACGAAGTTGCCAGCGGTGGTCAGTGCGAGATCGGCATGCGTTTTTCGCCGTTGCTGGAGATGGCGGATAATGTGTTGAAGTACAAATATATTCTCAAAAATGTGGCGCGCAAGCACGGCCGGGTGGTGACCTTCATGCCGAAGCCGCTCTTTGGCGACAATGGAACTGGCATGCACGTTCACCTTTCGCTTTGGAAGAAGAATACCAACCTCTTTGCGGGTGACGGATATGCCGGCCTTTCAGAGATGGGCATGCACGCGATCGGCGGCATTTTGAAGCATGCGCCGGCGCTGCTGGCGATTACGAGCCCGACGACGAACAGTTACAAGCGTCTGGTGCCGGGTTTTGAAGCTCCGGTTAATCTGGCCTATTCGCGTCGCAACCGCAGCGCGTCAATCCGCATACCGATGCTCTCGAATTCTCCGAAGGCTAAACGCATCGAGTTCCGCTGTCCGGATCCAAGCTGCAATCCGTATCTGGCCTTCTCGGCGATCATGATGGCGGCCATTGACGGCATTGCCAACAAGACCGATCCTGGCAAGCCGCTGGACCGCGACATTTACGATATGCCGGCTGATGAATTGGCCAATGTACCCAAAACACCCGGATCGTTGCGTGAGGCTCTGGAGAATCTACGCAATGATCACGCCTTCCTGTTGAAAGGCGATGTTTTCACACAAGACGTGATTGACACCTGGATTGATTACAAGATCAACCGTGAATGTAAGGCTGTCGAACTGCGTCCGCATCCGTGGGAGTTTGCGCTGTACTTTGACGTCTAGTTTTTCAACGGCGGCGCATTTGCGGCGGGGGTGGGCGTGACTTCGATGCGGCACCCCAGCACTATGCAATTAAATACCGCGCGTGCGGCCCAGTCGCGGGTAATGAAAGCATGACTGCCCTGCACCTCGTCCAGTGAAACGACCACGTCTGTGTCCAGATCATACACCTGCACGCCGACCCCGACCAAATCCCAGCAGGCCTGATTATCAATGTCGAAGTCCGAGGAGAACTTGATCAGCCAGCCCCGGGTTTCATGGAAAACCCAGAGGTCGTTTGATACCGGCGAAATAGGCGCGACATATACTGTCTGGGGGCCGGCCAATGGCGCCGTGTCAGTGTGGCTTTTTGCGGAGCGCAGCGCCAGGCGCAAACGCTCCAGCAGCGTTTTGTCCGGATAATTTCTCTGGGCACGTGTCCGGAATAAATATTCCACCAGCGCTTTGCGATTAAGCGTGATTTTTTGATAAGCATTAGTGTCAGCCGGCGCCGTTTCTGTCCGTTCCACCTTCTGCAGCATATAATTGCGGTTAAGGACGTGGCGGCCCATTTCCGGGATGGTGTAGTCGGCCTTTTTGAGGGTCGCGAGCATTTGTAATTGCGGCAGATACAATTCCCGGTAGCGGCTCGCATCATGATCGTCAAGGTTTACGTTTAGATCGCGCGACCAGATCACGAAGTCCGCATCCAGCCCGGCTCGCAGCACCGACGTTTCGTCCATTTCCCAACGGTAGACATGGCGCCCGATTTCATAAAGGAATTCGCTTGTAAAGGGGGGCGCTTGGTCTGCTGCGACGATCATGGGCAGCACGGTAGACAAACAAAGCAGACAGCTCCAGCGTAAGTGGCTCATTTTGGATCCTTTCGCAATGTAAAGAAACGGTTGCCGCCCAGCACGCCCTGCTGATCGTTGGGGATGCGCAGGAAATTGCCGCCCGGATTGAAGCGCTGCTGGTCAGTCATCCAGGCATAAGCGCTGCCGGTGGCGGGTGTGCCGCGAACCTGTCGCACCTGCGCATGCGGGTCGGCACAGACGAATTTGTTCTGCACATAGGCGGTGGCCTGGCTGGAGGCGTAATTTAGCAGGCGGGCGAAATTTCCAGGCTCACCCTGACCCGCGATCAGCACTAAATTGTCAATGCGCTCGGTGACTCGGCT
>JBAXJV010000183.1:0-6140 GCA_037137675.1 bacterium
GTTCCCGTAAGGCAGCGTCAGCGTCTGGAGCAGTCGAGACGCCCTTGCGCACCATGCCCTGCAGTCCCGGCGTAAGCATCTTAGTGAACTCTATTCCGGCGGTAGCCAGGTCACGTTCCGCCATGGCAACTTCAAAGGCGCTGTGGATGAGCACGCCCAGAACTTTGCCGCCCTGGAAATGTTCGAGCACGTCATTGACTTTGCAAACCGGGGGCTGAGGCAGTGACGTTGCCAGCGGTTCCTGCTCATCGGGTGACACGGCTTCCATTTCGTCATCGCCGCGATGTGCTTCCGGTTTGCCGCGCGTCAGCGATGAGTAACTGGATTGCAGTGGTGCGGCAGACAGCTTACTACGGTTCCACGGGGCGGATTGAAGCGGAGCAGATTCTTCAGATCCTGCGGCGGCGCCATTTTCCGGTGCTGGCGCAGGAATGAGCCAGGGAGCCGTCTCGCCCATCAGAAACGTCTTATGCGTGGCGTCCGGTTGTCGCTTCATGGCGTTCTCAAAGGCGGCGAGGCACTCGTCATCAGTATAAGCTTCTGCGTCCTTGGGGTCCGGCAGAAGAAGTTGACCAAAGGCGGATCTGGTGGACGATTTGTTCCATCGTGAACTATCCACGCGGCCCCACCAGAAGTGGACCTGATGTTTCGCACGGGTAAGCGCCACATATAGAAGCCGCATCTGTTCAGCCTCCAGCCGGTTTTGCTCACGCTGCAAAGCCCCTGACCAGGCAGCATCCCCCGGCAGAACGAGACTGGCTTTGCCGTCTTCCTGGTGGGCAACAATGCAGGGCGGGGTCTGGAAAGTTTTTTGTGCGAACATGGACGGCAGAAAAACGATGGGGTACTGCAATCCCTTGGAGGTATGGATGGTCGCGAGCACGACTGCCGGTGAGTCGGTTTCCAGTCGCAACTTGGATTCCTCGACGCTCGCGCTTTCCTGCCCTTCTTCTGCCCGCGCAATGGCCTGATCCAGCCAATCCTTCAAAGCTTCCGCGCTCCGTGCGTGTCCATCGCGCCAGGCTGCCTGCAGCAACTCGCCGAGCTGAATGACGTTGGTTAGAATGCGCTCGCCCTCCGGAAGCCGGGCCAGCCGCACGAGCGCCGGCTCAGTGGGTGCGCCTTCCACTTGCGTGGAATAGCGCAACAGGGCAAAGAGCACAGAAAGAAAACCTTCCGCCTCCATCCGTTCTCCCAGATCCAGCAGGCATGCCTGATTCAGTGAAAGTTCGGATTCAGGCATTTGGATCACGGTATTCAAGGAATAGCCAAAGAAGGGCGTAGTCAGGGCAGCCCGGACAGCGGGAAGCCGCGCCGAAGCCAGTGCCTGCAACAGCAGGCTGAGGTCCCGTGCCTCATCCGTCAGGTAAACCGAGCTGTCCGTGTGATAGGCGGAGGGAATGCCAAGACGGCGCAACTCCCGCCGCATCATCTCCAGTTGCTTGCGTTCAGGTGCGAGCACCGCGATATCGCCTGCGTGCAACCGGTGCGGCGCATCTCCCTGAATGGTTGCGCCGGATTGGATCAACTCGTAAATGCTGCGTGCACAATCGCGCAGGGCCGCACCCATTACGGCGGACTTGGCTGGCGGCTTGTCGCCGGCTTTGGTTTTCCATGTGTGCAAGCAGAATGCCGGCACGTCTCCTGGTTCGCGGTTTTGAACGCGCACTTCATGACTGGCTGAAGAGGGTTTGAACGGAACGCCGGCGCCGAATACCGATTGGCCCGTGCCAGGCCCTTGAAACAGCGCATTGATCGCTGCAACCAGCGGCTTATCTGAGCGGAAGTTAACATCCAGTGAAAGTGACTTGGTGCCATTCTTGGCCCGGACATACGTGTCAATGTCCGCCCCGCGAAAGCGGTAGATGCTCTGCTTGGGGTCGCCGACCCAGACGAGACAGCGCATGGGGTCAGGCGTGCCGATCCAAACGAGATCGGCAAAAAGCGTCCGGAAGATCTCAAATTGCCGGGCGTCGGTGTCCTGACATTCGTCAATCAGCACGGCCTCGAACATGGCACGCACGGCGGTTGGCAGTTGCTTGTTGTGGAGGTTATTGAAGACGGCATTGATGAGGTCTGAGTATAAAAGGACGCGGCCGGGTCCAAGTTTCGACGCACGCATGATGAAACCCTGTCCGGCCATCCGGATCTGCACTGCGGCGCGCGCGCCTACAAGATCATCCAGCAAACTCTGGACTTTTTCCAGATGACTAAAGAAGACGTGACGGGCGATAAAGGCATTCACCTCCTGCTGAGACTGGTCACACGCTACCTTTTGCAATTGATCCGGGAAAAGGCGCTTTATCCCGGCTGCGAAATCCATTTTTCCTGGTTGAACCGCCGTTAACAACAGGGCAGGCATGTCAAAGATTGAGGTGTCGAGCTTCTTCCATTTCTTCGGACCATCATCCACATTGGGATTGTCAAAAATGCCCGGTTCGATTTTTCCGGTTGTCACAAGCTCGCGAATGCCGTTTGCAATGCTTGCATGTTCTGTGTCCCATGCAGTCAGGGCTTGTTGCAGGTACGCCGTTGCAGTGGCCAGCCATTGCGCGTTCGTTTGTTCGCGCAGATTGTCGAGGGTTTCTGGCAAAACAGCCAGATCATATTCTCTGAGTTTACGGGCGATGGTCAGAAGATAACGAATGTCCGGCGCTTTGCATGTTTTATCCGTTTCGACTTGCAGCAATGTCTGGCTTGCCAGAAAATCTCCGGCCAACACCCGGAGGCGCGGGTCGTCCGCCATGATCTCGCAATCAGGGGTAGCACCCAGTTCCAGTGCATGATCCTGCAATAACCGGCTGCAGAAGCCATGGATGGTGCAGATGGGGGCCAGGTCGAAACAGGAAAGTGCGGATTCAAGCCTGGCCGATAGTTGCGCAGCGGGCACGCGTAACTGTGTCGCCTGAAGAATACAGTTGAGGTTGTCATCTCCAGTCCTTACACCGGAGAGCACATCCCTGGCCTCGGCCAGGCGCTGGCGTAGCCGATCGCGGAGTTCCGCTGCCGCCGCATCCGTAAAAGTGGTGACCAGGATCTTTTCCACGGGGATGCCACTGAGCACAAGGCGCAGGTGGATCAGGGCAATGGAATAGGTTTTGCCGGTGCCGGCGCTGGCGTCGAGTGCTTGTATGCCGGAGAGCGGCATGGTCAATGCAGGGTTGTTGCTCATGACTTGCCTCCCTTCCCTGATGCGGCCTTAGGTTGTTTCTTTTCCGCTTTCAAGAGTTCCTTTTCTGCCACTTGCTCCAGTTTCCGGCGTTCTTTGTCATCCGACTGCCGGTCCTTTTCTTCTTTCGCCAACCGGACGGCCTCTTCTTTCCGTGCCTGATTCTCCCGGTCCCTCTCCTGTTTCTGTATTTCAATAGTTTCGATGAAGCCAAAGACCATGTCGGAGATTTTGGTGAAGAGCGGATTGCCATTCGCCGGCAGCGTGGCAACTGAAAGGAGTTTGTTCCACTCGACAGGCAACTGAGGAGCATCAGGCCAGTCAAGGCTGAGCGGATCCAAGCCGCGGAAAGCAATTCGGCAAGCGGGGTTCTCGCTCTCAGGAGGTGCGCCTGCATAACTGTTCCCGAGCCAGTATGCTTCAATCGCGGCTTCAATCGTCTTTTTCTCTGCGTACTCCGCACTGGTCCCTGGAAAGAACGGCAACGGGAAGGTGGTGCCAAGTAAGGCGAGGGCCGTCAGGCGCTGGAGTTCACTGAGGGACTCCTTCGGTCCCATTGGCGGCAGGACATGCTCCTTCTTGTCAAAGCAGAGGGTGCAGTGGACTGTCTGAAGCAGAATGACGGCGTGAACCATTTGCTCGATGCGTGCCGTCAGCAGGTGTTTTTCCGCGGCACTGCTTGAGCACACACGGACAAGATGGGTTCCCGCATTCCAGTCCATGGCCTGCAGCAGGGATATACTCCCATCCGCGCCGGCGGTATTTCTGGCTGCTTTGAGAATTTTGAATGCTTTCTCCAGCGCATCCTTGAACGTCTGTTCGCCTGTCACCCCGGGAGGGAGTTTCCCGGCGCGGGTGAGCCGGGTCCTAATTGCCTCTGTGCAGCCAAGTGCGGATTTGATCAACTCACGCAGCAATTCATCCCGTAACGCCCACGACTGCAGGCCGTTCAGTTTAAGTGCCTCGCGTTCCGGCAGCATCTCGTATTCTTCCTCCACCTGGACGCCGATGTGCGTCAGAAATTCATTGCAGGGGAGTTTCCAGAACTTGACCAGGCGGGTTGCCAGCTGAATCCATTGCGCTTTCTTCCACTTCGACTGATCGCCGGTCCTGGCAAAGTCCAGTATGTAAGGGAGCCCCCAGTGGCCCTGCGGCAGGGGAAGCGCATGCCATTCCACGCCCGCAGCTTGGGTGCCAGCGCGGCGTACCTTTTGCAGTTCTGTTGCGGCGGCAACGGCAATGACATCATAAGATTGTTTCCCGCCGGAGAATTCCACGGGATCAAAAGCGTGCATGCTCAGTTTCTGTATGAATTTGTCTGTGCTCGCCTGAAAAGTCTTCCCGAGAACATCCAGAAGTTCGCCAACGACCACTGATGGCGGGAGATCGCCGCCACTCTGCTCGTTACGCCCATGCCAAGTCCAGACGAGCGCCTGGTCTGCAGACAGCAACCATTCCAGGGTGGTGAGCCGGTCCTCTTCACGACGCGACCTGTCGCCGGGCAATGGATCTTTCAGCAATCCGCGGGGACGTGCATGCTCCTGCTGCGGCCAGGCTCCATCTGAAAGCCCTATGACCACAATCATTTTCGCCGGCAGAACTCGGGCCATGCGTGGCGAGGCAACGGTCATGCCGCCTATTCCGCGTCCAAGGGGAAGACTCTGCTCAAAAGCGGTAGCGGACTCGATGAACAGATTGATGAAGGCTTCAGACGAGAAGGAGGCCTCTTTATCAAGGATCCGTGCGCCATCCGCAAGTGCGCGCGTTACGTGGGCCAGCCAGACCGATTGGCCTTCCCGCTCGCCGCCCAACTCGATCAATTTTGGCATCCACTCGTGCAGCCACCCCAGCCAGACATCAACGGTGCTGGTCCGTGTACCGTGAGAATGGTCGCCGTTGAATGCGCCACGCGCCTGCTCCAGGTCGCTGGCCCATGCAATGAAACGCATCAGTTTTGCGGAAGCTAAACCCTCAAAGGCTGGCAAAGGCGTGACGCCTGCATCACCGCCAACTGGATTCCGTGCGCTGTCGGGGTGCGCAAAACCGGCGGCTAGTCTGCGGACAGCAAAATCGAGCGTCCACATGCCGTCAATCTCGCCAGGCTGTCCGTCGGTGCGGTCCTGTTTATTCAGGCCCCATCTGAAGCCGGCTGTCTCGAGATATTCCACGATCTCGACCACTTCGGACTGCAAAATCTGCAGGCGGGCCTGAATGGCTGGCTGTGCCAGCAAATCAGCAAGGACAGGGAGCGTGATGCGGGCGAGCAGGGCCTTAAGCACATCTTGAAGCGCGGCCATGGTGTCGCTGTCAGCGCGAAGCGAACGGTCAGCCAGATGCCATGGAATGCGCGGCAGACCATCCGGACCGGCTTCGGGGGAATTCTGTACCGTAGAGCCGAATACGGCCGGGAGAAGCGGGGCATAACGGTTGGTGTCGGTCAGAATCATCAGCACATCTGACGGCTGCAGGTTCCGGTCGCACTGCAAGGCACCCCGGATGGTATCCCGCGCGCCTTCCAGTTCGCGTAGTGCTGACGAGGCATTGATCAAGCACAGGCTATTGTCTGAAGGACTCAGGGGCGGTGCGGGAGTCTGCAGGTGGCGCGCCTTCCGGATGTCGCCCTGCAGTACGGTAAGCGCAGATGTCCCTGCCGGTTGGTCATCTGTAAGCAGCGATTCCTTCAGGGAAAGGTTCAGGCCTGCGAGTGATTCTTCAAAATCCACCAGTTGTTGTTGCAACTTGATTCCGGAGTCACCCCAAAACGACTGGAGAGTACCGGACACCATCCAGTTCTCAACCCTTACAAATTCAGCCAGGGACAGGGTTGTTTTGTTCTGCTTCCTGTTCTGCTTCCATTCGTGTCGAACATTTTTCCATGTTGCCATCTGGTCAGATAATCCACGTTCACAGGTTTCCAGCACCAGCAGTTCCACGGGGCAGACGAGGCGCAGTGCGCCCAGAGTTTCAAGAT
>JBAXJV010000184.1:0-6135 GCA_037137675.1 bacterium
ACCCGCGCAGCGCTCAGTACAGGCGGGCGCGCAGAAAGCAAATTCTTATCACTCCTATGGTCTTTGCAGTTCATCCACGCCAAGCCAGAATGCAGCGCCAGTGGTGACCGGCAGCGTGCTCTCGCTGGCATTGGTCTATGGTCTGGCCAACGATCACGGGCGGGTTCCAATCTACGGGCTCATTCTGAGCGGCGTGATTGTTAGCGCGGTGGCGTCCAGCCTGCTGATGTTCATGGTTACGCTGGCGCCGGTCGAGGGGTTGCACAGCGTGCTCTGGTGGATGCTTGGCAATCTGGAGGTTTCCTCGGTTCCGCTTTTGATGGTTGCGTCGGCGGGAATGCTGGTTGGTTGCGCGGTGGCCTGGGTGCTGGCGCCGGAACTGAATGCGCTTACGCTCGGAACAGATATGGCGCACCATCTTGGCGTGCGCATACGGGTAGTTGTGGGGGGGGCGCTGCTTTGTGCCACCCTGATCACCGCGTCGGCCGTCGCATTGGCCGGGCTGATCGGTTTCGTGGGGTTGATTGTACCGCATGCCTTGCGCGCCTGGCTGGGGCCGGAACACCGTCGCTTGATACCTGCAGCGGCCCTGGGCGGCGGAACATTCCTGGCCGTCTGCGATGCGTTGGCGCGAACGGCGCTGGCGCCGGTGGAAATTCCAGTGGGCGTCGTGACAGCCTTGCTCGGCGGCCCGTTTTTCCTTCTGTTATTGCGCCGCCGTCGCGGGGGAGGCTGGCTCGAATGAGTGGCCCGGCGATTGAAATCAAGTCGCTCTCCGCAGGCTACCGCGACTCGCTGGTCTTGCACGGCATCTCGGCTGACATCGCGGCTGGCGAAATGGTTGGGATTCTTGGACCCAACGGCGCTGGGAAATCCACGCTTTTCCGGTGTCTGACGGGGTTGCTGCGACCGGTCTCCGGCGTGGTGCGGATTTTTGGACGCGACGTCTGCCGCATGTCGGCGCCGGAACGTGCGCGGCTTGTGGCTGTTGTGCCGCAGGAGGTTGAAACTCCGATGGCCTTTACTGTTGAGGAGGTGGTTGGGATGGGCCGTAGTGTGGCCCGCTCACGATGGGGTGGGGCACAAGCGGGGCATGACCGGCAGGCCATTGAGCAGGCGCTGGCCTATACTGATACGGCCGACCTGCGACGGCGACCGCTCTCCTCGTTAAGCGGCGGCGAGAAACAGCGCGCGCTGGTGGCGCTGGCGCTGGCGCAGGAGCCGCAGCTGATCCTGATGGACGAGGCGACTTCACATCTCGATCTCAATCACAGGCTGGAAATCCTGCAGCTCGTCGAGCGCTTGCAATCCGAGCAGGGGCTTACGGTGGTAATGATCAGCCACGATTTACAGCTCGCGGCAGAGTTTTGCAACCGTCTGCTGCTGCTCGATCACGGGCGCCTGATGGCCGATGGCACGCCTGCCGCAGTGCTGACCGAGGAGCATATCAAGCAGGTGTATCATTGTGACGTGCGCGTGCAATCCGATTCGCAGAGCGGGGCCCTGCACCTGATGCCAAAGCCCCGGCTTCGCAACGGTGGCGCTGTGGGGCGCGGCGTACATCTGCACGTTGTAGCTGGTGGAGGCTGCGGCGAGGAAACTTTGCGGCGCCTCGCGCTTTGTGGATACACGCTGAGCGTCGGGGTGCTCAATCAGGGAGACCTGGATGCCGAGGTTGCGGCCGCGCTGGGTGCCAGACTGGCGCTCGAGAAGCCTTTTTCGCATCTGAGTCCTGCGGCCATATCAGCTGCCAGGGTGCTTGCGCAGCCAGCGGCTGCGGTGGTGCTGTCGCCGGTGCCATTCGGGCCGGGCAATCTGGCTAACCTGGACCTTCTGGAAGCGGCACAAGCGGATGGGCGGCCGGTTTTTGTGTGCGACGGAATTGAGTCGCGCGATTACACGCCCGGCCAGACAGCCATCGCCCGCGTGAAAGCCCTTCGCGCCGCCGGCGCCATCACCTGGCGCACACCGGCCGATTTGTCAGAGCGGTTGCAGGAGCGTGTGCGCGCATCGTAAAGGCTGGTTTCGCAGGTCAGGAATGCCGCTGGCGCAAAAGCCGCCAGATGGGGCGGGAGATGAGAAAGGGTTCAGGGTTCGGGGTTCAGGCCGGATTTTACCTGAACCCTGATACCCTGACCCCTGGTTTCTCAGAGGAGGCTGCCTCAAATGTCCCTGGCCGGACCTTTTTAAAAAGCGTTTTGTTGCCGTAGAGTAAAACGGTCAGCGCCGAAACGGGCTTTTTGGCCTGGAACACATAGCCTTCATTTTGCAGCACCTCGATAATTTCCGGAATATTCATCGGCTGTCCGGCTTTTACCAGAATGTTCAGTACGCGTTCTTTTTGCGATGTTCCGTCGCCACGGTGTTTGATCCCCGCATCGCGTTTCGGTTCCGGGCTGTTCCTGACGCGAGAACCATTCTCAGGCGCTGTTTCACCGCTCAGATCAAATAATAACGACAGGGATTTTTGCAGCTTCGAAATGGCTTTTTCGTATTCCGCGATTTTGGCGAAAATCTTCTCGGCCTTGTGCTCGCGCGCTTTAAAATCCAGCAAAATAGTTTTTTGTCGTTTCCGAAGTTCGTCCAATGTTTGCATCACAGCAGTCCTTTATGTTTCCGGCGCATCCGGCTATTTAAAGTTTTCACCAGAGCGGTTTATTTTAGCGACGTTTCGTTCTTCCCTGCAAGGAAAACTAATTACCCGTGCAGTTTCCGGGCCAGCATGGCAAGGGCTTCAGGATAGGCGATGTGCTCCTGAATTTGAATGCGGGCGTGGAGTGTTTCGGGTGTGTCAGCATCGAGCACTGGCACCGCTTTCTGCACCAGAATGGGCCCTGTGTCTGTGCCGGCATCCACCAGATGTACTGTGCAGCCTGCCAGTTTTACGCCATGCCGTAGCGCTTGTTTCCAGGATTCCAGCCCCGGGAAAGCCGGCAACAGCGCGGGGTGGATGTTCAATATCCGGTTAGAATAGGCCGCCAGCAGGGCGGGTTTGATGATCCGCATAAACCCGGCCAGGACCACCACTTCCGCGCCATGCTGTTGCAGCGTATCGATGTAGCGCTGCTCGCTCGCGCCGTCGAGGCGGGTTTTGGACAGTCCTGCATCAATATACAAGGCTGGCACACCATGTGCTCTGGCACGCTCCAGAATGTAGGCCGATGGCACGTCCGTAATTACGCAGACTATCCGGGCGTGCAGATTCCCGGCTTTGATGGCATCGAGAATCGCCTGGAAATTACTGCCTCTGCCAGAGCCCAGGACGCCGATGGCCAATTCCTTGTTTTGCTTCATAACGTACCTCACCCCCATGGCATGCTGGAAAACAGCCAGCGCCGGAATATCACAGACTAAGCGCGTGAGAATTGTACCACATTATTCAAGTTGCTTCTCTGTGGGCGTGTCCGGTATAAAGAATGCCTGCGGCGAGACGGTTTAAAGGAGTGTGCATATGGCCGGGATTTTCAAAGCATATGATATCCGGGGGATTTACGGAAAAACCCTCACTGATGACATGGCTTTTCGCATTGGCCGTGCCTTTGCTACGTTTCTGCATTGCCGTAAGGTTGTAGTCGGACGCGACATGCGGCCGCATTCCAAGCCGCTCTTTGAGGCGCTGGCGCGCGGCTTGACGATGCAGGGGGCCGACGTGATTGACATTGGCCTCTGCTCGACGCCAATGTCGTACTACAGCAACGGCTCGCTGGAAGCTGACGGAAGCATCATGATCACGGCCTCGCACAATCCCGGCGAGTGGAACGGCTTTAAGCTTTGCCGCGCCAAGGCGGTGCCGATCAGCGGCCTTACCGGCATCCCCGAAATAGAACGGCTGGTGAATGAGAATGCCTTCGCGCCTGTCGCGGCGCAGCCCGGGCGTGTTACAACTTACGACGTTGTTCCGGACTATCTGGCCCACATTCGCCGCTCGGCACATCTGGACATGCCACGGCCTGTTCAGATTGCAGTGGATTTCGCCAATGGCATGGGTATCTATGAGGCTAAAGTTCTCGAAGGGCTTATAGGTATGACGCGGCTTTTCGATACGCTCGACGGTACCTTCCCGAATCATGAGGCCAATCCGCTCAAGCTGGAAACGCTTGCAACACTCTGTCAAACCGTCAAGGCCGGTCATTTTGATTTTGGCGTGGCTTTTGATGGCGATGCCGACCGCGCAGGTTTCGTTGACGAAACTGGCGCCATCGTGCCCATGGACATGATCACCGCACTGATTGCCAGCAGCATTCTCCAGCACCAGAAGGGCGTGATTTACTACGATCTGCGCAGCAGTTGGACCGTCAAAGAGGTCATCACCGAGAACGGTGGCTGCCCCATGATGAGCCGTGTCGGGCACGCCTTCATTAAGCAGCAAATGCGCGAAAGCAATGCTGTTTTTGCCGGCGAACTTTCCGGCCACTACTATTTCCGCGACAACTTTTTCACCGAAAGTGCCGCGCTCGCCGTGCTTTATGTGGCCAATATTGTAACGCATTCAGGGAAGACGCTTTCGCAGTTGATCAAGCCGTTCCAGCGTTATTTCGCAAGCGGTGAGATTAACAGCGAGGTTGAGGATTCTCAGGCCGTGCTCGCGCAGTTACGAGCCAAATACACCGGCGGGCGGGCGTTTGAACTCGACGGACTTTCCGTGGAGTATCCGGACTGGTGGTTCAACGTGCGCTGTTCCAATACCGAGCCGCTTGTGCGGCTTAATATCGAGGCCAAAACAGAAGCGGCCATGCGTGTGCGACGTGATGAGCTTCTTGCAATCATCCGCGCCAAGCGGACGTCTGGTAATTGAAGAATACTAACGGCTATAAAATGGATCAGACGGTAGATCAGCTGCTGGCCGACTGGATGCGCGCCGGTTTTCAAAGCGTTGCTCCAGACGAGAATCTTGCCGGCATTACAGTTGTGCCTGCGGCCCAGGCCGGTTTCGGTGATTATCAGTGTAATCAGGCCATGGCAATCGGCAAGCGCCAGCACCAGCCGCCGCGAACACTTGCCGGCGCTGTTCAGTCCGCCCTGCCGGCCCATCCGGCCGTTGCCAGGCTGGAAATCGCCGGCCCGGGATTTATCAATATCCACATCTCAGACAGCTGGCTGGCGGAGCGAGTGAACGGCTTGGATGCGGATCCCGCCAGCGTGTTAACTCAGCCCGGCACCGGTCATACTGTTTTGCTGGATTACTCAAGTCCGAACGTTGCCAAGCCGATGCATATCGGCCATATCCGCTCAACGGTCATTGGTAACGCTCTTGATCGCCTGCACCGTGCGCTTGGTTATCGTGTGATCTCGGATAATCACCTTGGCGATTGGGGCACCCAGTTTGGCATTATACTGATGGGCTACCGCAACTTTCTGGACCATGCTGCGCTGGCTGCCAGCCCCGTCGAGGAGCTCGAAAGGATCTATGTTAAAAGCTACGAAAAGAGCAAACAGGACCCCGCCTGGCTTGATGCCGCGCGCGCGGAACTGGTCAAATTGCAGTCTGGCGATGCTGACAACCTGGCCCTCTGGAAACAGTTCGTAGCACTCAGCCTTGGCGAATTTCAACGGATATACGACCGGCTGAACGTACGTTTCGACTTTGTGCGCGGCGAGAGCTGGTACCATCACCGCCTGGAATCCACGATTGAACTGCTGCGCCAGCGCGGGCTCGTAAGTGAGAGCGAGGGCGCGCAGGTGGTTTTTCTTGAAGAAGAAAAATTGCCGCCCTGCATCGTGCGCAAGAGTGATGGCGGGTTCAACTATGCGGCGACGGATATTGCCACCGTATTGGCGCGTGTCGAGGAATTTGCGCCTGATGCCATTATCTATGTTACCGACGAGCGCCAGCAATTACACTTCCGTCAGGTTTTTGCCATCTGTCGCCGCCTTGGCGTTACAACACGTCTGGAACACATCTGGTTCGGCCTGATGCGCCTGCCCGAAGGCACCTTTTCCACCCGTCAGGGCAATGTGATCAAGCTCGAGCGTTTACTGGATGAGGCCGAAGCCAAAGCCCGTCAGCTGGTGGACACCAACAGCCCCGGGATGTCCGCTGAGCGCCGGGCTGAAGTCGCCCGTGCGGTTGGCATCGGTGCTGTGAAGTACGCCGACCTCAGTCACGACCCTCGCACCATGATCGTTTTTTCCTGG
>JBAXJV010000185.1:0-6130 GCA_037137675.1 bacterium
GGTGATCACGCTTAGCGACCCGAAGCAACTCAAGATTCTTTTCTTGAATCTAATTTCAAATGCAATACTATATTCTCGCAACGGGGGAACTGTTGAGGTGGGGATAGAAAAAGAAGCAGCCCGTGCGAAGGTGCGTGTTGCCGATCATGGTATTGGCATCAGCGAAAATGCTCTGCCGCATATTTTTGAGGACTTCTATCGGGCGCAGGAGGCGGCGGTCTTCAACCCGAATTCGACGGGGTTGGGGTTGGCAATTGTCAGGCAAATTGTCCGCAACCTGCATTTGGCGATCGTCGTGGAGAGCGAACAGGATAAGGGAACGGTATTTAATCTGTTTATTCCAGCGGGATGACAGTCAAAAGGAGTGATGCGATGGCAAGAATCATGATTATAGACGACGATGTTGAGCTGGCGAACAACACGGCGGCGCTCATCCGCCGGCAGGGGCATGAAGTCTCCATGTTGCATACGACCGATGACGCAGTACGGAAGGTGGCGGAGTACAAGGCGGACCTGGTGATACTCGACGTTATGTTTCCGGATAATCCGGTCGCAGGATTTGATTTGGCGCGGCAGATCCGTCGTATGAAGGATATCAAGGATTTACCGATCATTCTGCTCACCGGTATTAATCAGGATTTCCCGATGGACTTTTCATCCCATGACATTGACCCGGACTGGATGCCGGTTCAGGATTTCATGGAAAAGCCGGTTAAGGTGGAAGTTCTCCTTGAAAAGATGAGCCGGTTGATGAAGAAGCACTGATCTGGCATAAGTGGCGCGACGGATAACGGAACTCGAACCGGCGTCCCGGTACTGCTGACACACGCTACACGCTTGCAACGTCCCGCGACAGAATGTCTGCGTCGCGAACAATGCGAAAGTTGATGCCGTCGCAATCCCCGGGTTTATGCAGCTGGCGCAGGATCCCGCAGACCTCCTTGATGAAGCCTTCCGGATAACCTAATTCATGCAGTATCCCGGCTGCCGCAGATGGCTGTCCGGTCTCCGGATTGGACTCGACGCCCGCTTGTGTGTCGCCAGCCGCGGGCTCTGGACGACGCACGTCCAGTAACGCCGCCGCCGCTATCACGACATTCGGATCCGCAGAGGGTTCACGGCTGAGAAGGTTCTCAGCATGCGTGACTCTGGAGCGGGCCTGACCGCGCTGGCGTTCGTCAGGCAGATGTTCTTCCGAAGCTTTCAGAAGCGCCTGTTTCCGCAACCGGGTCTTCATTTCCTGATAACGCTTGTGCTCTTCATCCCCGAGGCACTCTTGTGCATACTTGCACCAGTCAATGCAGGACTGCGTCGTTGTACGACATACGGTGGCTCCACACTTGATGCACTTGCCGTCCGCCTCGTCGGTCCAAACCTCGGCGGTATCGCCACAGGACGGACAACGCACCAGTTCGATTTTTGGCTGTGAAAAAGCCATGCTTCCGGGGCATTTCTTAAAACTCATGCTCGTTCCTCCATCTGACAAAATATTATCATCTACAGCTTTTTCGTCAACGGATGTCTGTGGCGTTAGATTGGTGATTTTTCCGGATAATTTTCAGGGATCAGGGTTTAGCTTGCGCAATCGTCCCAAAGTATGGATTATTAATCCAGTTGGCGTGTTTGAGCGAGCTTTGAAATTGTTAAGCAGTTGAAATGACAAAACATGCGCGTGTTCCTTCCATTAATTCGACGACTACGGGGCAGGCTTATTATATGTATTATTCTGATTGGTGTTTGCGGGCCCTGGGCTTTTACTTCTACCGCCACGCAGCCGGCGACGGATTTCACGGCTCCGGTCGCCAGTTATGCTGATGTCGCACAGGCGAACCTCGCGGCAAAGTTGATCGGGCGAATGACGTCCGATCCGTTCAATGCGGTGGCTACGGTTATTTTTTTTGCGGCGATAATCCACACGTTTATGGCGGCAAAATTTCGCGCGATTGCCCATCGGTTCGAACGCGAGCACGCGGCTGTTTTACACGAGTATGCTCCAATTTCGGGGGTTGGAAACAACCTCGACAGGGTACTTGATCGCAAGAAGTTCTTTGCCGTGATTTTTCATTTTCTCGGCGAGGTGGAGGCTATCTTCGGCATCTGGGTCATCCCGCTTGCGCTGGCCATGGTTTTAATGAAAGGCGTGAATGCTGCGACTTACTACATCAACGGGGTGAATTTCACCGAGCCCATTTTTGTGGTGGCGACAATGGCCATTGCCAGTTCGCGGCCGGTATTGTTTTTTGCCGAAGCTTGTTTGAAACGGGTGGCATTGGTCGGGCGCGGGACGCCGGCGGCCTGGTGGTTCTCGATTCTCACAGTGGGTCCGCTGCTGGGATCTCTGATCACGGAAGTAGCGGCGATGACCATTTGCGCGCTTTTGCTGGCGCGCAGATTTTTCCAGTTAAATCCATCCATGTCCCTGCGTTACGCTACGCTCGGCCTGCTGTTTGTGAACATTTCGGTGGGTGGAACTCTGACACACTTTGCGGCGCCGCCGATTGTGATGGTCGCAGGCAAGTGGGGCTGGAACCTGCCTTTCATGCTTTCAATGTTCGGTTGGAAAGCCTTCGCTGGCATCCTGCTGTCGAATCTGCTGGTCTTCGCTGTGTTCCGCCGTGAGCTGCGAGCTCTTCAAGTGGAAGACGGCGGATGCCTCAAGGGCGCTGCTCCGGTCCCCGCCTGGATTGTCCTGACGAACCTGCTTTTCATCGGTTTTATTGTGTTTTTTGGCCACTATGCGGTGATCGTTGTGCTCACGTTCATGCTCTTTCTGGCTTTCGTCACGGCGACCGAACGCAATCAGAATCTCGTGGGTTTGCGGAGCCCGATTCTGGTGGGTTTTTTTCTGGCCGGGTTGGTGATCCACGGAGGCTGTCAGCAGTGGTGGATCGAGCCGGTTTTGCGGAGCATGAGCCCCGTCCAATTGCTGTTGGGCGCGACGGTGCTCACGTCTTTCAATGACAACGCGGCAATTACTTATCTGGCCTCGCTCGTGCCGGAATTTTCGCTGCAGGCCAAGTGCGCGGTTGTCATGGGTGCGGTGGCTGGCGGTGGACTGACGGTGATTGCAAATGCCCCGAACCCGGCCGGTCAATCCATTCTCCAGAATTACTTCGGGGCCAACGGAATTAATGCCGTCAAACTGCTGCTTGCGGCCATCGTTCCCACAATCATCATGCTGCTAGTCTTCCTGTTCCTGACGTAGGCTCAACCGTTTTGGGTTAAACAGCTGTGGATGAATGTTTTTGTCCGTCCGTAAGGTCTTCGCCCAACAGGCTCTTGGGAGCAGTCTCCGGTTCCTGCGCCGGCAGACTGTCAAATCCGTTACGCTTTGAACCATAGCGGACGATCGCCGGAATGGTTCCCCACCCGAGCCCCTTGCAGGCCGCAAAGCGGAGCTGGCCGGCTACTATTTCGTAGGTGTCCTTGCCGGGCCCCGATTGGAGTATAACCGGATGAAGCAGCCCGGCCACGGCAATACTGCGGCGGAGCTGTGCCACATCGCGCGGATCGGCGTTCTGAGCGGTATCGCGAATCTTGCTGATCTCCACCTGCCGGACCTGCTGGGGTTCATCATTGTTGGATGCAGCGTTATCTTCCTTGCGGTCCATGTCGGCCACGCCGGCGCGGTAGGAGTAGATGAATGGAATGGCCAGGTCTACCGCCGGAGTGCGCTGGATCTCGTTGACGATCTCCTTGTTGATCTCGTAGGCAATTCGGGGACGGTCCTGAACATGGGTCTGGTATCGCAAACGCAGGTACAAGCCGTAGTCATACATGTCGGAGCGGATGTAGGGCTGGATGCCGGTTGCTTTGATGATGTCGCCGGTGATCTTCTGTGCCGCATTGAGCAGAATGCTCTCGGCCTTTTGCATGTCGGAGTTGTAAGTGATGCGCACCACGACCTCGTCCAGCATGTAGGCAGCCTCCTGCCGGACCGTGAAATTGATGACCACCTGACTGAACAGCATGGCGCTGGGAACCAGGATGTAACGCCCCACGGCTTCTTCGCTTCCCACTGTGCCGCCTACCTGATCGAGGACGACATACATGGCGCCGATCTCCTTAACGTCGCCAGTCAGTCCGATGCCTGGGAACTGGATGCGGTCGCCGGGGCGGAAGGGGCGTCGGATGTTGATCAGAAGCCATGCGGCGAACCCGCTGACCGGGGCCTGGAGCGACCAGCCTAGAAGCATGCCTCCGAACATTGAGAAAAGCGCGCCAAACGTATTGAGCTTGCCGAACCCGTAGGCGACAGTCAGGATGATCACGATGACAGAGAGCAGGCGATAGAGTTGCCCGAGCATGATCGCTTCGGAATCGGGACGCCCTTTGTTTTTTAGAAAGGCTCTGGTAATCAGAGTGAATAAGCTTGCGATGTTCCATATGAGCGCCAGCATGGCGATCAAAGCCAGCATTGTGATTCCACCGCCCATTGTCAGGGTTTGCGGAAAAAATATCGCCATCATGCCGGCCACAACTGCGACAATGATGCTGACGGTGAACGACAGCCATGTTTTTACGATGGGCCCTTTTTCTTTTTCCATAGGCTGGAAACCCTTTCTGTTAAGCACGGTTGTCAATGTAGCATGGTTCTGAGATTGAAGCAAATTAGCAGGCCGGACAATGGGCGCATGGCGGTTGCGCGGGTGTCACTCAGGCGGGCGTTGACAGGATTAACAGGACGGAACAACTGATGGCACAATACACTCTCGTCGAAATTATGCTTGTTGCATATGCCGGTATGGCATAAAGTCCAAAAGTGTTGTTCAACCCAAACAGGAGATGTTATGAAGACCAAGACTGAAGTCATTACAGAGTTGGCGGAAACTGCCGGAGTTGAAAAGCAGCAGGCGGCGGTGATCTTGGAAGCACTGGTTAAGATGGCAATTAAGGAAGCTTCGGATGGGTTCGTCATTCCGGGGTTGGGAAAACTCGTCAAGGTTGAGCGCATGGCGCGTACTGGGCGCAATCCGGCCACTGGCGCGACAATCCAAATTGCCGCCAAGACCGTCCTGAAGTTCAAGATTGCCAAGGCGGCCAAGGATGCGATTCTGACGCCCGAGTGATCTAAGACGGACAGTCGTGTTGCGTGGTGCGCATCACGATTATGCATCGTGAGCGGATCGTCGGGAGCCAGAGCAGCGCTTTGGCTCCCGGTGGTTTATTGCGTCAATTTTAGTGGAATGGAATCAAGATGTTATAGATGGCAGTTTGACCGCTTTGCGGCCGGATGGTTCATGTTAAACCGTTTGCGCCCTGTAATGGATTTACTTTCGGCGTATTTTCAGGCGGCCCCGTCAAATCCAGCCGTGGTTGCGATACCAGAGCGCCGTCTGGCGCAGACCCTGTTCGTTGGAATACCGCATCTGGCAGCCCGGAAGGGTATGGAGTTTGGTTGTGTCGAAGGCGCGGTCTTTGGTGTAGAAGGCCACCCGTCGTCGGTGCAGCGGCGGACGCCAGCCGAAGGGACGACAAAGCGCCTCGCATAGATCGGCGGCGATGAAGACCGGTCCGGCTGGAATGTGAACGATGCGGATTTTACGCCCGAGCGCGGCGGCAATCGTACGGGCCATGAAGGTCAGCGTGGTGTGCTCTGTATTGCCGGCTATGAAAACCTCGCCGGCAGCGGCGCGATCGACGGCGGTCATGATTAAGACTTCGGCCAGATCATCTACATGAATCAGGTGGTAAAGGCCCCGTCCATGGCCGAGAATCGGGAAGATGGGCCAGGTGGCCATTTTGAAGAGTTTCAACAGGCGGCGGTCGCCGGGGCCGTAGATCGCAGCCGGACGGATCACGGTGAATGGCAGTCCGTGACGCGGCGCAAAATCGCGCAGCCATAGTTCGGCTTCGGCTTTGGTCCGTTGATAGATGTCGCCGGGATGGAAGGCCTGCTCCTCATTGGCCGGAGGCTGCTCGATATGGCCGTGAACTCCAACCGTGGAAACATGCACGAAGCGTTGGAAGCCCGGCGTCGCCGCTGCGGCATTCGCCAGAAGCTGGGTACTGGTTACATGTACGGCGCGATAGATGTCATCGGAGAGCCCCGCTACGCGGTAAGCCGCCGCTACGTGAAAGAGGTGTGTGCAGCCGCACATGGCTGCGGTTACGACCACGGGGTCGAAGA
>JBAXJV010000186.1:0-6048 GCA_037137675.1 bacterium
CCTTGATGGTTTCCCCTTGCCGCTTATCCTACCCTTTAACCTCCCTTAATCATAATCATAATTTTGCTGACCTGCCCATGGAATCCGCCGAAGCCAAGGGCACGGGTTGCGGATGGCGCTTCCTCGCCAGCAGCCCGACGAGTTTGTGATATGATCGTTACAGCGAGGTGCGGCATGATCATCACAGCGAGGTGCGGTATGAATTCCAAGCGTGTTTTCTGGATGGGGTGTATAGCAGCAACGTGTGTAGCGGCGGCTGGAGCAGCGCTTCCCTGCGCGCCGCTGGCCGCCGTGCCGCTCCCGGCGCCTGCTGTGTGGTCCGGCGTTGAGTATGATGAGCCCATCGGCCCCTATTACTCCTGCGGCATGACGCTGGATCACATCAGTCGTGATCGCGTAATGATCCGCAAGTTTCACGAGTACCTGGCCGCGCAAAAATATGATCCCGTTCAGGCGGGTGGCGCCAACCGTTCCGAACCGCCGACCACGATCGTCTCGATTGTAATCGACCCCGAAAAACTCCCGGCGGACAAGCTGCCAACCTGGGGGTGGAAGAAGGAGGGGACGTATCTGCTCGGCGGTGCAGGGGATGATGGACCGACCGTACATGTGCCGCTCGCCATACCGCGCGCGGGAACCTATCTCATCGCCGTCCGGTATTGGGGATCGACCAAGCTCACCGGGCTGACAGGGTTTAAACTGTATCGCCGCGACAAGGCTGCGGAGGGGCCTTTGCTTATCGATGAATTCAATAATCAGCCGGCGGCTGCCGAAGGGTGGGTGTGGCATGAACTGGTGGTATCCCTGAATTCCGGGGATTATGAAATCCAGATGCCACACATAGTCCGGCAATGGCATGCAGCAAAAAACATCGGGTATGGCCCGCGCAAAATCGAATGCATCTACCTGACCGACGCCTTGTGGCGTGAAACTCCAGATGAAGCCGGTCTGGAAGCGGTGCGCGGCGGCGTGGTTACCGGAGCACAGGCCACCCAGCAAGCCCCCATGGCGCCGGGTGACGGGGCCACCTGGAAAAAATGGCAGCTCCGTCCGGTGGGTTGGGAGCGCGCCCTCGAAAATCCGCAGCTCTTTGGCCTCAGCTACACGTTTTGGCGCGAACAGCTGGCAGCGTTGGCAAAAGAGCCAAAGTCCAATACCCTTGATTATCGCGACCCCCACCGGCAAATCGTATTTGATGATGTCTGGAACATGCTCGGCAATCCCTGGCGCATCAGTGAACAGATCACGGCGCTTGCCGGCGATGTGAGTTCGGAAGTCAAGCCCGCCAGACACTATTTTAAAGGTGCCGGCCAGGTGGATGAACGGACTGGCGGGAAGGAGTGCGATTGGTGGCCGCAGGCGGACAAGGTGGTCAGCGGCACACCGTACAATTTCAAAGGCTCCCTGATCTACACTCAGAATGTTGAGCCCGGGCACAAGTATGCCTTCTGGGTGCAGTTTCGGGATATCGGTTTTTTTGAACCGTGGCAGATCCGGGCGGCCTGGCAGGGCAACCCGACCAATGTGCTTCACTGGAAGCGTGACAAGCGCAATTACCCCCCGGACATTCAACCGCAGCGGACCTGGGTGAAGATCGGAAACATTGACGTGCCTGCCGGCACCACCAACCGCATCATTCGCTGGACCATTATGGATCTTCCGTGGAATGGGCTGTACGCCGTCAGTTATCGCTGGATCCACAACTTCCTGATCACGTCCGATCAGGAGTTTTCACCCAAAGGCACTGTGCTGCCGGCAACTTCCTCCAGTGACTACCTGGAAAGGGCCGGACAAATCGGGGGGCGCAAGGAGGATGGCCTTGTGTGTCAGACGGCCGGCGATCAACCGCTGCCGCTGGACTGGTGGCCTGGAAGTGCAAACGCCATCAGCAATGCGATACGCATGCCGCCGGACGCCTTTCAGTCGTTTCAGATCGGCATGCGGGGGGTGGCAGATGAACCGGTAGCCGTGGGCGTCGAATGCAGCCCCCTGCAAGGCCGGGACAAATCGTACCCTGGTCGGATCTCGTGGCGGGTGCCGGTTTATGTTCCCTATGGTGACACACGGGCAACCTGGGCCGCCTGGTGTTTGTTGCGCCGCCCATTTGTCACGGTTCCCCGCTATAATGTCGCCGGAATTTATCTGCAGGTCGATACGCATGGGGTGAAGCCCGGCGAGTACGCTGCCCGGATTACCCTGACGCCACGCGGGCGGATCAGTGGCAGGGTGTACCCTGTGCGCGAGGGCGTGGTAAAGGTCAACGTGTCGACGGTCACCATCGCCCCGAAAAAACCGGTGCTGGTGCATGGCTACACGATGCCGCCGGAGGGCGAGGCATATCTTCAGGATTACCAGGCACATGGGCTGAAGGTGTGGTGCGGCCCGATACTCTCCAAGGATGAGATGCGCAAGCGCGGCATGGTGATGCAGCAACTGCGCGCGCGGGCCTCCAACGGCGACTACACCAGCTTTGTCAAAAGCATCAAGGATGCAGGGTTGGGGCCGGAGGATTATTATGCGATCGTCTGGGATGAACCATCCGGCACGACCGAAGCGGGGTTGGCCACCTTCATCAACACGGCCAGGCGGTTGCATGAGCTGGATCCCGCCATGCCACGCGTATTTAATCCCGGTGAGCCGGCGGTGCTCAAAACATTCCAGCTCCTCAATCCCTATTGTGAAATTTGGATGCCGTATGAACGCCACTTCATCTATCACCCCAATGAGGCTGCGGCCAAAACGCAAATCATCACCTCGAAGCCCTGGATGGATTACTCCACCCCCTGCTACGGCGACAAGGAGCCGCAATCAGGACCGACGTTGTTTAATCAGATCCGGCGTGTTCCCGGCGCCCGGGGCCAATGCCTCGGAACGTGGTTCTTTGCGCTCTACTATCCATTTCGCGACCCATGGGACACCGGGAACGAGTTTCTGCGCGATACTTCCGTCTTTGTCCTGCCGTCCGCACATGGTCCCGTGTCAACCTTCGCCTGGGAAATGGTCCGGTCCGGGATTCAAACGGCCGACCTGGCGCTGATGGTCAAGGAGCGCGCCGCCGCGGGGGATGAGCAGGCGCAGGCATTGATTCGCACCGGCGCCATGCGCGATTTGCTCATCTGGCTTGAGAAGTAATTGAGCACAAACCACATAGCGGGCAAGGGAAACATATCACGTGACGACTAAACGACGCGGACAGGCAAAGCGCTTCCCCTTGATGGGATGGAACACGGAAACCCCCCCGGACCTCAAGCTGTTGAAACGGGCGCGGGCCTGCGGATTGACCATGGCCGGCATCGGCGACGCCGCCGGCCTGGCCAACTGCCAGAAGGCGGGCCTCACCCTGATCGTGCAGGATCCTGTTTTCCATAAACATGACTGGCTGACATTTGACCCGAAAGCGGTTCGCAAGGCGGTCCAAAAACGGGTGCGACAACTCATGAACCACCCGGGATTGGGAGGATACTACCTGATGGATGAGCCGGGAGTGACGTTGTTCCCGGGCTTGGGCCGCATGGCGGAATTGATCCGCGAGGTTGACCCTAAAGCCTGGATCTACATCAATCTGCTTCCCAATATTGCTTCTCCCGCGCAAATCGGCGCACCCTCGTACACGGCGTATTTGGATGCCTTTGTCAAACACTGTCAGCCACAGGCATTGAGTTACGATAATTATTTTCTGACCCGTGAGGATCCGGCGGAGCACAATCTCTTCTGGAGCAACCTTCAGGAAGTGACAGTCTGTGCCCGACGCCACAACATCCCGTTCTGGAACATCGTCAGCAGCGTCGGATCCTATAGCTACCGGGTGCCGACCGACGCTGACCTGAAGCTCCAGGCGTTCGGCTCGCTCGCCTATGGCGCTGGAGGCATCGCCTATTTCACCTACTTTGCACCGGCCCATGGGAATTACCGCCTGAGTCCAGTGGACCAGTTCAACAACGAAACGCCGACCTGGTACCACCTGCAGAACCTCAATCTCCAGATACAGAATCTGGCGCCGACTCTTCTGCCGCTGACCTGGCGCCGCGCCTACCACCTCGGCCCGGTTCCGCCGGGATGTCCCGGGAAAGATGACGCCGGGTTTGTCCAGAACTCACCCAACGGCCCGCTGGTTGTCGGAGAATTCGAGGCGGCGGACAAGACACCCTATATTCTGATGGTCAACCCCGATCTGGCCCGGTCCATCTTTGTTTGCCTGGAACTGCGCGCCGGCCTGAAGGTGGCCGCTATCGTGTCCGCCTATACCGGGGAAGAGACCCCCTTCTACGACCACCAGGCCTTTCTGGCGCCCGGTCAGGGCGCCTTGCTGAGACTGGCACCCATCGGATGATGATAAAAAACCCTTTGAGTTTCAGGCCTGCATGGGGAGATCGGCATATGAAATCAAAAAAGGCGGTGTCGTTGAAACGCAAGCCATCTGCGCAGGATTCGCTGGGTGTGATCGCCCTGACCTGTGAATACCAGTCGAATCCGTTGGGCATTGATGTGCGGGTTCCCCGTCTGGGCTGGCAGATTGTGGCGACCCGCTGTAATTGCCTGCAAAAGAGCTATCGCATCCTGGTGGCAACTCATCCCGACCGGTTGCAGGCGGAAACGGGCGACCTGTGGGATAGCGGGCGGGTGGATTCCGAGGCCTCCACCCAGGTCGAGTATCAGGGCAAATCCCTGCCGTCGGGTGTGCGCGCCTATTGGACTGTCAAGGTGTGGGATCGCGCGGGAGGCGAAAGCGGATGGGCCCCTGCGGCGTGGTTTGAGATGGGCCTGCTGAATCCGGAGGACTGGACCTCCCGCTGGATTGCGATCGCGGCTGAAGACCAGTCTTCCGCGCATGCGGCGCCTTTTTTCCGCAAGTCGTTTTCTGCCCGAAGTAAAATTCTTTCCGCCCGCGCCTATGTTTGCGGCGTGGGCTATCACGAATTGTACTTGAACGGACAGCGGGTGGGCGACCATGTACTGGACCCGGGTTTCACGCGCTATGACAAGCGCCTCTTGTATGTAACCCACGATGTCACCGCGTTACTGGCGCCGGGCCAGCATGTGGCAGGTGTTATTTTGGGGAACGGCTTCTATAATAATTTAGAAAAGGATGTCTGGCAGTTTTACACATCCGTCTGGAAAAGCACGCCAGCCCTGCGGATGCAAATCCATATCTCCTACCACGACGGGACTCAGGACGTGTGGAATACGGATTCTTCCTGGCAGGTCAACGACCGGGGTCCGATTGTGTTCAATTCCGTCCGGTGCGGGGAGAAGTATGATGCCCGCAAGGAGCTTGGCGACTGGACCGGGCGGTCCGGTTCGGTTGTGGGCTGGAGTCTGGCCCGGGAGGTGGAGGGACCTCAGGGGCGCTTGACGGCCCAAATGATGCCGCCCATTCGCGTCCTCAAGGCGATCCGGCCCGTCAGCGTTAAAAAAGTGGCCGCCCAAACCTATCAGTTCGATATGGGCCAGGATATAGCCGGCTGGGCAAAGCTCACGGTCAAGGGAATGGCGGGCACACAAATTCGTTTGGAATATGGGGATCGCCGGACGCCGGACGGGCGGCTTGACCGCTCCAATTACGAAGTGTTGGTTACCGAATGCGAAGTCCAGGTTGATACCTACACCCTCAAGGGCAATGGGGTGGAGTCTTGGGAACCCCGTTTTACCTATCATGGTTTTCAATGGGTGGAGGTGACGGGACTTCCCTCGCGGCCGACTCTCGATACGCTCTGCGGGTACGTGGTGGGCACTGATTTTGAACGCGCCGGCTCGTTCGAGTGTTCCCATCCGCTCCTGAATTGGATACAGACAGCATCCGAATGGTCCTATATCGGAAACTATCACTCGATTCCGACCGACTGCCCGCACCGCGAAAAGAACGGGTGGACGGGGGATGGACATTTGGCGGTTGAGATGGGGCTGTATAATTATCGCTCCCTGGCGGCGTATGAAAAGTGGATGGACGACTTTTCGGATGCCCAACGGGAGGATGGCAACCTGCCGGCGATCGTGCCGACCTCGGGTTTCCATTGGGGCTATGACACTTGGAACGGTGCCTGTTGGGAC
>JBAXJV010000187.1:0-5918 GCA_037137675.1 bacterium
CCCCATCGTGAAGAGAATGCGCTGCCTCAGCTCAGGAATCTTAAAACTATTCGTAAAAGCCGACAACATATCAATGAATTCCTTGAACTTGCACCTGCCTGCATCAGCCTTTCGGATGACCGGCAATAATCGTTTCGCAAGTTCCGCCAATCGCTTCAATCGCCGCCTTGGCAGCCGCGCTGAATGCATGAGCCTGCACAGTGAGCTTCGTTTTCAGAACCCCTTTGCCCAGGATTTTAACACCGTCCATCTTTCCGCGCGCCAAACCCTTTTCGACCAACAACCCAGGAGTCACGGTCGTACCCTCTGAAAACATATTCAACGAGCTGAGGTTAACCGGCGCCCAAGTGCGGCGCAATACGTTTGTAAACCCGCGCTTCGGCAGCCGGCGAATGAGCGGCATCTGACCGCCTTCGAATGCCGCCCGGTATTTGTGCCCCGAACGTGCATATTGCCCCTTATGCCCGCGGCCGGAAGTCTTGCCCAGCCCCGAACCCCGTCCGCGTCCGAAGCGCTTCGGAGTGCTACGGGCTCCCGGAGTATTGGTCATGGTGTGCAGTTTCATGTAATTCCTTTCGCCACGCTCACCCGCAGGTGACGCGATCAACCTTCCAAAATCCGGTTAGCCTTGATTTCCTCGTGCGAACGCAGCGACTGCAGCGCTGCAATTGTCGCCTTCACGGCATTGAGTTTATTGCCACTACCGAAGGATTTTGACAATACGTCCTGAATTCCCGACAGCTCGATCACCGGGCGCATACCGCCCCCCGCGATCACGCCGGTACCCGGCGATGCCGGCTTGAGCATCACCCTGCCGCCGTCGCAATGCCCGGTAACTTCGTGTGGGATTGTGCGATCTTTCATGGTCACGCGGAACATGGAACGACGGGCGATTTCCCCGCCTTTCCGGATTGCATCCGCGACTTCGTTGGCCTTGCCGAAACCATAGCCCACACGACCTTTACGATCACCAACCACAACAACCGCGCTAAAACTGAAGCGCCGTCCGCCCTTGACAACTTTTGAAGTGCGGTTCACAAACACCACGCGCTCTTCGATGTCGCTCGGCGTATGCTCCACATTCCGCGATGTGCGTCGATTCCGGTTCCGTCCATCATTCATGCCTTGTTCTCCGCGCCTTAAAATTTCAACCCGGCTGCGCGCGCCGCGTCAGCAATGGCCTTGACCCGTCCGTGAAACGCAAAGCCGCCGCGATCGAACACGACCGCCGCGATGCCTTTGCCCTGAGCCGCTTCCGCAGCCTTCTGGCCGATTTCCTTGGCGCCATCCACCGATTTCCGGCCCACGGCCGCCGCGCCCAACGTGGAGACTGCCGCCAGCGTCACACCATTGTCGTCATCCACAAACTGTACTTGAATGTGCCGATTGGAGACATGCACGCACATCCTCGGCCGTACGGCCGTTCCGCGCACCACGCGCCGGATGCGCTCATGCCGCCTGATCCTGGACTCACTTCGAATTATCTGTTTCATGCGTTACGCCACCGTCTTGCCGGTCTTACGCCGGATATGCTCATCTATATAACGAACGCCCTTGCCCTTGTACGGCTCAGGGGGGTAAAAAGAACGGATGCGGGCAGCTGTATCGCCAACCATATGCTTATCCGCACCGCTGATCGTAAGCTTGGTGTCTTTGACTATCACTTGAATGCCGTTCGGCACCGCGAACACGATGGGATGCGAGAAGCCGAGCGCCAGCGTCAATTTCGAACCTTGCACGGCGGCGCGAAACCCAACGCCTTCCAATTGAAGTTCCTTGACGTAACCCTGGGCCACGCCCGTCAACAGATTGGCGATCAAACTACGCCCAAGTCCATGCATGCTCCCGCTGCGCGCGGTCGCATTGGAAATCGTCACGCACACCTGCCCCTGCTCCACCGCGGCAGCAATGCCTGCAGGCAACACCAGGCTGAGCTCCCCGTTCGGACCTTTCGCAAGGACCTTGTCGCCCGACACCTTAACCGTCACCCCGTTCGGGATCGGCACTGGCTTTTTACCAATTCTGGACATGATTTAATCTCTCCCTGAAACCGGATGACCCTGCGGTCACCATACCGAACACAATATCTCTCCGCCCAAACGGCGTTGCCGGGCTTCGCGGTCACTCAGCACGCCGCTCGGCGTGCTGAGAATCGCAACCCCCATCCCGCCCAGCACGCGCGGAATTTCCGTGCACCCGACATACCGCCTCAGGCCGGGCCGGCTTACGCGCCGCAACCCCGCAATGGTCGAACGCCCGCCACGAAACTTTAAGAACACCCGCAGTGATCGCTTGACGCCTTCGGCCTCAACTACAAAATCGCCCACGAAACCTTCCTGCTTCAAAATACGGGCAATTTCTGCTTTGACCTTGGAGTACGGCATACTCACGACACGCAGGTTAGCCTGCCCTGCGTTACGAATGCGCACCAACATATCCCCGATTGGATCCGACATACTCATCGCTATACTCTCCTCACCAGCTCGCCTTCACAACACCGGGGATCTGTCCTATCGAGGCCAACTCCCGGAAGCAAATGCGGCAGACTTTAAAGCGTCGCATGAAGGCATGACGCCGACCGCAGCGCTCACAACGATTAACCTTCCGCGACGAAAACTTCGGCGTACGTCGGGCCTTTACTTCCTGACAAGTCTTAGCCAAAAGAACTCCTCCTACCGTGATTACTTATGCGTCCCAGCCAACGGCAAACCGAGCCGCACCAACAACTCCCGCGCCGCGGCATCCGTAGCCGCCGACGTTACGATTGTAACATCCATCCCCTGCACACGCTTGACGCCATCCGGATTGATTTCCGGAAACACCGTCTGCTCCTGCAGCCCGAAAGTGTAACTGCCACGACCATCGAACCCGCGTGTGGGCAGTCCACGGAAATCGCGAATGCGAGGCAATGCCGCAGCCATCATGCGCTCAAGAAAATCATACATCCGTTTCCCGCGCAGCGTCACCTTGACACCAACCGGAACACCTTCGCGCACCTTGAAATTCGAAATGCTCTTGCGCGCCTTGGTTAAAACCGGCTTCTGTCCGGAAAGTTTAGCCATGTCACCGATGATGTTCTTAATCATCTCCTTGTCAACCTGGCTGTTGAAACCCATATTGATCGCCACCTTAAGCACACGCGGCACCTGCATGATGTTGCCCATGTGCAGCACTTCCTTAAGTGCCGGCGCAATCTCCTGACGATACTTAGTCTGCAATCCGCTCATCCAAAAACCTCCTACGCGTCAAACCCATGGCCACATTTGGCGCAGCGCCGTATCCGTTTATCGGCCTCGACGACCCGCCGGACACGCACACCCTTTTTGCAATGCGGACATTGCAAAGCGAGATTGGCAACCGCCATCAGCGCTTCCTTATGAATAATGCCGCCCTTGGGATCGTCCTGCGACTTTTTCACGTGCTTGGTCACGAGATTAATACCCTCAACCAGCACACGACCCGCCACCGGATCCACCAGCAAGACCTTCCCGGTCTTGCCCGCATCCCGACCGCGAGTCGCTACCACAATATCATTGCGCTTGATCTTCATCTGTAAACCTCTTAGAGCACTTCGGGTGCGAGCGAGACAATTTTCATGTAGTTCTTGTCCCGCAATTCCCGCGCCACCGGCCCGAAAATACGAGTGCCCATTGGATTAAGCTTTTCGTCAACGAGCACACAGGCGTTGTTGTCAAAGCGCAAATACGAACCATCGGCGCGGCGAATTTGAGCCACCGTCCGTACGATTACCGCACGGCAGACCTGCCCCTTCTTCACCATACCAGTGGGCTGCGCCTCTTTGATCGCCACCCGGATCACATCGCCAACGTGCGCATAACGCTTGTTTTGACCGAGAATACGGAAACACGCGCAACGCTTTGCGCCCGTGTTATCGGCAACCTCGAGATAACTTTCCTCTTGAATCATTGTCGCTTCCCCCTCCGGGATCAGCCTTTTGCGCGCGCTACAATTGTCAGCAGGCGCCAGCGCTTAAGCTTGCTCAGGGGCCTTGTCTCCACGATAAGCACCGTGTCGCCCACTTTGGCCTGACGCTCTTCGTCATGGGCGTAAAATTTCTTCAGGTTACGGATGACCTTCCCGTAAAGGGGATGGGGCTTCTTCCGCTCCACCTGCACAACAATCGTTTTAGCCATCCGGTCGCTCACCACAATCCCGGTGCGTTCCTTGCGAACGCCACGCTCGTTCGCCGCTGCCTCCGTCATGCTACTGTCTCCTTCCGCGCCCGTTCGCGCAGCACCGTTTCTACCCGGGCGATGGATCGCCTCAGGACCCTGATTCTGGAAGGCTGCTCAATCTGGCTGGCCGATTTGCGGATACGGAGATTGACAAGTTCCGACCGCCAGTCCGCACCTTGCTGTTGCAGCTCTTCCACCGTCAAATCACGAAGTTTTTTTGCAGCGTTCATCGTCCATCTCCTCAGACCACAGCCCCATGGGCACGCTTGACAAACGACGTCCGGATAGGCAGCTTGCCGGCCGCTAAACGCAGCGCTTCGCGAGCTTGAGCCTCAGGAACACCATCAATTTCAAACAACATCAAGCCTGGCCGCACCACCGCCGCCCAGTAGGCTGGATCTCCCTTACCTTTACCCTGACGGGTTTCAGCAGGCTTCTTGCTGATCGGCTTACTCGGGAAAACCCGCATCCAAACCTTTCCGCGACGCTTCATGTGACGATTCATCGCCACGCGGCAAGCCTCCATCTGAATGGCTTTAAGCCAGCACCGATCAAGCGCTTTGAGTCCATACTCGCCATAGGCCAGTGATGTCCCACTATGCGCAATTCCCCGCATCGTTCCGCGCTGCACCATGCGGTGCAGCACGCGCTTAGGCATAAGCGGCATTGTTTCGCCCTTTCCCGGCTCTTTCCGGCTCTTCTTTGTCTTTACAAATCCACACCTTGACACCGATCAACCCGGCAGTGGTTTTACAATCGGTAAATCCATATTCAATATTGGCGCGCAACGTGTGCAGAGGAATCGTGCCCTCCTTGTACCACTCCGTACGGGCCAGCTCCGATCCTCCCAAACGCCCCGAGACGCGGATGCGAATGCCCTTGACGCCAAGCTCCATCGCCATCTTGATCGCGCGCTTGAGCGCACGACGGAATGAAATCCGCCGCTGCAACTGAACTGACACGTTCTCAGATACCAACTGGGCGTTCGTGTCAGGGCTGCGAATCTCGCGGATCTCCAGATAGACCTCTTTGCCCGTCATTTTCAACAATATTTCGCGGATGCGGTCCATGTCCTGACCTTTGCGCCCGATCACGACACCAGGACGTGCCGTACAGACAGTCACTCGCACGCGATTCGCATAGCGCTCGATCAATACTTCAGCCACCGCCGCCTGCGCAAGTTCCTTATGAACCAACGCCCGGATCTTTAAATCCTCCAGCAACAGCTTGCCGAATTCTTTTTTGCTGGCATACCAGCGTGACCGCCAGTCTTTGTTGACTGAAACACTCAGCGCGATCGGATTTACCTTCTGGCCCACGCGATTACTCCTTCCCCGCCGCCTGCCGCGAGGGCGAGGCCACGTCATCCGTCACCGTGATCACAATATGACTCGTATGTTTTTTGATGGGACTAGCCATCCCGCGCGCCCGCGGCCACGACCGCTTGAGCGTTGGACCGATCTCAATCACGGCCTCTTTCACCCGCAGACGATCAACCGAAAGCTTGGCGTTATTCTCGGCATTTGCCACTGCCGACTTCAGCGTCCGGCCAATCAGCAACCCGGCTTTACGTGGGCTGAACTGCGCGATCTGCATCGCCTCGGCCACCGGACGCCCTTGAATCGCCTGCGCCAAACTACGCATTTTGTTTGACGAAACCGTGGCCCAGATTGGTGCTGAGCATATCCATACGGGGCACCGCTGCGTCGGTGTTGACCAAGA
>JBAXJV010000188.1:0-5807 GCA_037137675.1 bacterium
ACAGTCTAACAGCCTACAGCCTAACAGCCTGCGTCCCATGGGACGCTAGTGATTTGCCTTTCCAATCAGCAGCCAAAAAAACTTCCACCACGAAGCACCCGAAGAACACGAAGCGGTGGCAGTCATAATTCCCTTCGTGTGCTTCTCCTTCTTCGTGGTGAAGCATCGGTCGGTAATCGGTGTTCAGTAATCAGTTTAGCCACTGACGCAAAAGCCGCCAGATGGATCGGGAGATGAGAAAGGGTTCAGGGTTCGGGGTTCAGGCCGGATTTTTCCTGAACCCTGACACCCTGAAGCCTGGTTTCTCAGATCAGTAATCGGTGATTCTCTGCGTCTCTGCGCCTCTGCGCGAGTAATGTTTCCCAATCCGCGCGATCCGCGTAATCCGTAGCTAAACCTCTTCGCATTTCCGGCTCTTGCTGCCTCCGGCGTCAACGCCTTTTGCATTCGTTACGTCATCACTTGAGGCAAACCAGCACCTCGTCGGGCGTCTGAATGTGAAAATCCGGGCTTCGCAGGCCATGTTTGACCCATAAAACCGGGACCACAATCCGACCACGCGCCCATGGGGCGTTCTTCGCCACCGCCGCCAGCCGTGCTCTAGCCTCGCCGATGTGGACAGCGGCATCGTTCCACTTAGCCTCACCGACCATGACCGCGCTCCCATCCAGTGCCTCGGCCGCAACGTCTACTTCCATTGGGCTGCCATCATTTCCCGTCCCCCACCAGCGGCGGGCGGGTCCCCATTCATATCCGCCAATCCTGGAGCGGGGAACGCTGGCCCTGGCTAATTCCTCCCAGACACCCGATACATGCAGCGACAACTGTTTCCTGACTATAGCCGCGACCGCTGAGACTCCGCCGACTTCAAGTTGCGATTTGTTCGGTTGCAGGAATCTGAAGTGGAACAAGAGAAACGGATCCTTGATCTTGTAGAGCGTCCTTCGAGTTGATTTTTCGTTCTCATCGAACGGCGTTTCCCGTCGCACATAGCCCAGGTCCGTAAGTTGGGTCAGAGGCCGCAATAGGCTCGTGGCGGGCTTTCCAAGGCGTCCAGCTATCTCTGATAGCCGGTGACAGCCCTGGCCGATGACGGACAGCAGGGAATAGGGTTGAACGGCGCTGCGCATGTCGTCCAAAAGCAGCCTCAGCGGTTCTTCGTGGAGAACGCCGTTCCGATCCAACACTAGATTGCGAATCGCCTCATCCAGTCCATTGAAAGGCGCGGCCAGTTCCCAATAGCGCGGAACACCGCCCCAGACAGCATAGGCCTCAACCGCCTTCTCGCCTTTAAGCCCCAGCCCATCGCGAATCCAGCCCGCCTGTAAGGGTTCAATCTTCAGAATCTCGAGCGCCCGTCCGTAAAGCGGCGCGGTTCGATCCAGGACAAGCCCGTGCATCATCCGTTGCGATGAACCGCACAAAATCAAATTCAGTTTCTTGATTCCAGGACGATCGATATATTTCTGCAAAATACTAGGCAGAGCCGGCGACAATTGGGCAAGGTACGGAAATTCGTCGAGGCATAGCGAAATCCGCCGACTAAGGCGATCATTGAGATTCAGCAACAAGGAATCCCAGGTGGCATAACCGGCGGAGGAAAAATGGGGCACGGTTTTGTCGATTTCTGCGGCGAGATCCCTGATTTGCAGTGTCGGCTCTTTTTGGTCGGCCAGATAGTACACGTCCTGGCCGGAAATCACACGCTGGAGGAGCGTTGACTTGCCACAGCGCCGACGGCCGTAAAGGACTGCCAGTGTGCCACCGGGGGCTTTCATGGCCCGGCGCAACCGCTTCTGCTCATCCTCCCTGTTGAGAAACATCGCTGCCATAAAGAAACTTCACCCCTTTTATGTTTAACGAACACTATGTTTGTCACACATACTGGGCGGAAATGTCAAGCATGCTTATCTCGCATGGCGCAATAATTATTTCGTCTCAATTGTCCTGTAGCCGCCGCGCTGCGCGCGGTGGCGTGCCTGTCGTGTGCCAGTTGCGGAGACTGGTTCGTGACAGGCGCTGCCACCTGCCGCCCTTCGACTTCGCTCAGGGACGGAGTCAGGACTTCGGCGAGCTCAGTCGAGCCGCAGGCGGCTACAATCCAAGAATTATTCACCGCGAAAGAACGCATGGAACGCAAAGAAATCGAAGATGTTCGGCAAGTCCTGCCCTGTATTTGTGGTCTTTCCTTTACAATCTCTCGCGGTGAAATCATTATGCTGCAACAATCAGCAAGCCGGTTCAGTCATTCTCTGCGTCTCTGCGCCTCTGCGCGAGCAGTGTTCCCCAATCCGCGCGACTTGGTGGCGATACCAGTCGGACGGATTTCCAACGTAGACTTCGATGCTGCCGTACTTTCGCGAATAGACCGGCGCAGTAGACGGACAAACAAGGTAGTTGCGGCCATGCGGGTAATAAGAGCGAAACACCTTGAGTGCGCCTGGGTCAAAATGCGCAGCGCTCCACTTGCACTCGATGACATCAACACGGGATCGGTCTCCGGGAATGACAAAATCAATTTCGCGCCCGCCAGCATCGCGCCAATACTGCGGTCTTGTTTCGGGCAGTCGGGCTTGTAAGTATTCGAGGACGACATGTTCCCACAGTGCGCCACAGTCGTCCGGGCGAAGCGGGTCCCAGCCCCGGCAAAAACTTACAAAACCGGTGTCGAAGCCGTACACCTTGGGCATCTTGACCAGTTCCTTCTGGCCGCCTCCATGGAACGGCCGGAGCAGGGTAACGGCATGCGTGGTTTCGAGCGCGTGCAGGTGGGTCTCGATCGTGGGCCGGCTGATTCCGAGCGCGATGGAGGTGCGCGTGGCTTCGAAAAGACCACCGCTCTGTTTCATAACGTACTCGAAAAGCGTGTTGAACTTCTCGGGATCGCGGAATTGGAAAAGCCGCTGAATGTCCCGTGAGAAAAAGGAGTCCATCCATTCGCGGTAGAACCCGGGAGTTTTGGCTGGCGCGAGCAGGGCGGCAGGCAGGCCGCCATGGAAAAGCCGCCTGAGAAGCGGCGCGCGATGAAAGGCCTCCAGTTCGTCCAGCAACACGGGGGTCAGATGCACCGTGCGTTTGCGGCCGGTCAGCGTGTCTTTGAACTTGCGACTGGCAGCCAGCGTTGACGAACCTGTGGCAATGATCTTGATCGAAGGGAACATGTCTGCGCCGATTTTCAGCAGGCGGGACGGATCAGGCAACTGGTGAATTTCGTCGAAAACAACGATGGGACGATCAACGTTACGGAAAAACAGCTCCGGATCGCGCGTCATGTCGGCGACCACAGGGAGGTCGCAATTCAGATAAGCTGCTCGTTATGGGCCAAAACTCTGAACCAGCGTAGTCTTGCCGCATCGCCGTACGCCGCAGAGCCAGACAATTGGCGCTTCGCGCCATGCTTCCTCAATCCGTTGAATCCAAAATAGCCGCTCAATCATGAAAACGTAATTAGCATATATTCCGAGTAAATGTAAAGCATGATAATTACGTCTGCAATTCCAGCTTTCGGTTTACTGCACAGATGGCATCACGCAGTGAAGTTTAGGCTGAAGCGGTTTAGGCTGCAGGCTGTTAGCAAATGCCTTTCACAATCCGCGCAATCCGTAGCTAAACTTCTTCGCGTTTCCGGCTCTTCACCGCCGTATCCAGCCCGTATGCCGCCAGGATGCCCAGGCAGAGCTGGAAGACCTGCAGAAACTTGTTCGGATTGCGGATATTGTTCACGATCGGCAATTGATAGAACAGCGCGTAGAGCGGAAAATATTTGCCGTACGCCGGCAGCAGCGCGATCAGCGCCGCCGCGCTCCAGAAGAGGATCTCGGACCGGCGGGCGGACCAAGCGGGGGCAGGGTTCAGGGTTCGGGGTTCAGGAAAAATCCGACCTGAACCCCGAACGGTCAGCGCTTGACGATCCGCCGCGATTATGGGATATTCCACTGCACAGGTTTAGTCAATGCTCGTTGAATAAACTCAGGAGAAGCCATGCTCGACCCGAGATTCGCCCCGCACAACACGCACTTGGAGGACCCGAAAGCCTTCAGCCAGCTCGACCCGCACCTCCGCCGTCTGAATCAGCAGCGCCTGGCCTACCGGTTCCCGTTGTTAGACCATTTGCCGCGGCACAAGGCCGGCATCTACTCGATCACCGGCGGCCGGCAGATCGGCAAGTCCACGGTGCTAAAACAGTGGATGGCCGACATGCTGGCCGCAGGCGTGAACCCGTGTCAACTTGTCTACTTCACGGGCGAACTTATTGACGATCATCACGCCTTGGTCAGGCTTCTTTCGGGGCATCTCAAGAGCATCGTCGGCAAGGGGTTGATCCATGTGCTGATGGATGAAGTCACGTACATCAAAGACTGGGATAAGGGCGTTAAATTTCTGGCCGATGCCGGACTGCTGGAAAACGTTGTCCTAGTCCTGACCGGTTCCGACTCAGTGATTATCCGCGAGGCCCGCATGCGTTTCCCAGGGCGGCGCGGCAAGGCGGGGACGGTGGACTTCCATCTCTTCCCGCTAACGTTCTGCGAGACTGTGGGGCTGCGCAAAAGTCTGACGGCGACGGATATGGCAGACCTGACAGAGCCCGGGCGCAATATTCCGCCGAGACTCCAGTCGCTTCTCTCCGAGGCGTTCGACAGGTACCTGATGCACGGCGGATATCTGCTGGCGATCAACGACCTGGAGGCGACCGGCGTGATTGATGCCTCAACGTTCGCCACCTACTACGACTGGATTAGGGGTGACGTACTGAAGCGTGACAAGCAGGAGCGCTATTTGTTTGAGATTCTTGGCGCGATCCATCGCCGCTATGGCACACAGGTAACCTGGAACAACCTCGCCCACGACCTGTCCATCGACCACCCCGCAACCGTAAGCGACTACGTCAACCTTTTGGTGTCCATGGACGCTGTTTTCGTGCAACAGGCGCTTCTGGAGGACAAACTGGCAGGGGCACCCAAAAAGGCTCGAAAGGTCATGTTCAGCGATCCGTTCATCCATCACGCGGTGCGAAGCGGGTTGACGCCGGATGCCGATCCCTTTCTCCATCAGGTAGTCCCTATGCTGCGCGACCCCGAGGCAGTGGCGGGAATCGTGGAGGCTTGCGCTGTCACTCACGTTCGGCGATTCTGGCCCACTTTCTACATCAAAGCTGAAGGGGAAGTGGACATTGCCTATGTGGAGAACCGCCGGTTCTGGCCAATCGAAGTGAAATGGACCCGGCAACTCCGCACAAAGGATCTCAAACAGATCGCGAAGTACCGAAACTCTCGAGTCTGGTCGCGATCCTGGGAGTCGGAGCAGGTGAGCGGGGTGCCTGCGGAACCGCTTCCGCTCGCCCTTCTGCGACTCGGGGCGTCTCCAGCGACGATGAATCTATGACGCCGTTTTGCCGACCCAACCCATTCTGTTTTACGTACTCCCAGATACCGCGCAACTCCAACTCACGCAGCAGGCAGCGCTCGTATATGGATTCGAGCAACCCCGCACCTTTCAGCCGATGCACCTCGATGGCCGCGGCTATGACCCGCGAACTCCATCCATCCATCCATCCGCCCGCGCAAAATCCTTGTGCATCCGACATTTTCCTCCTTTTGCATCCTTGGCGAACTTCTGTTCAAATTCTCTTCCCCTCCGAATCCGACCAGAAACGCAATTGATTCAATTCGCTAGGGACTTATCCGCGTAATCCGTAACTAAACTTCTTCGCGTTTCCGGCTTTTCAACATCTCATCCAGCCCATAGGCCGCCAGGATGCCCAGGCAGAGCTGGAAGACCTGCAGAAACTTGTTCGGATTACGGATGTT
>JBAXJV010000189.1:0-5783 GCA_037137675.1 bacterium
CCGAGATGCCCTCCACTCGGCAATTTGAGGCGTTGGAACTTTGGAAATCTTTTAAATACTTCCATATCCGTGACCTCGACAATCCGGACGGTGCCCGAGTCAAATACCTGAGCGACTGGATCAGCAAGGCGACACCGGGACATGCGGTAGATGTCGAAGCCAACATCAAGGGGGCCGATTCCCTGCTTCTGGTGGTCACTTCCGGTGGGGATAGCAGTCGGGATCATGCTGACTGGATCGAGCCCCGCCTGACTGGGCCGGCCGGCGAGTTGCCGCTCACTGGATTGAAGTGGGACCTGGCCCAATCCGGCTGGAAGGCCCCTGTCACCAACCGGAGTGTGGCGGGGACGCCCCTGAAGATTATGGGCCTGGAAATCACCAACGGTATCGGCACCCACGCGGCATCCATCATCAAGTATACGCTGCCCAAGGGGTATGATCGTTTCAGGGCTCGCGCCGCTCTTGACGATAGCGGGACCTCGCAAGGAACCGAATTGGAGATGTCCGCGGTCCAATTCGCTGTTCTGACCGGAACGCCATCAAAAAAACAAATCCGCCTTTTCGGTGCGGCGGGAAGTTGGATCCGATTTCGGGTAGATGCCCTGCCACCGGGCAAGGACGCCCTTTCGATTACGGCCCACCTCAAATTTCACTCAGCCCCCTGGCAAACCGCCGAATTCAAGCTCACGCCCGATCCCATCCGCACCAATGGATTCACGCCCTGGATTGATCTGGCAAAACTACCGGGTAATGCCAACGGCCCGCTGATCCTCGCGATCCCGGAAGGCGCCAAAGGCGCCACCCAATTTGCCGTCTTGGAGCTTGATAATGGGGTTATCCGTGAAATTCCATGGAACGAGCCCAACGGTCGGGAGGTGATCGTGGCGCCAGGTTTTGATGATATTCTGACGTTTCGCGATCAAGAACGCCGTTATTATCTGCACGCGGCAGGGATTTGCCCGGACCGTCTGTTCCCCCTGACCCGGTCTTCGCTCCTCTTTGCCAACGCCTGGGGTTGGGCTACGGGGGGCGCGGCGGAATACATGGTGAAGTCGTTCCGTCTGCTCGGGCTGAACTGCGTCGCCACCAGCGAGGACACCGTGAAATATGAATCCCTCTACGGGTGGGGCAGTCAGGGCGGCCACTATGCCCCGCCAGCTTTCGTTCCGTATGACTCGGAGAAAGCTCTTAAATCGTACCGCGAACACTATGAAAAGTTTTTTGCGGCTCAAGCCGGAAAGAAATCCAGTCCGGGCATGGTATCCTTCCAGATGTCGGATGAACCGGGTGAAATCGCTGTCAAGGGGCCCGAGGCGGATGCCGGTTTTCAGGTTTGGCTTCAGCAACAGAATCTGAAGCCGCCCTTTTTTCACAAGGATAAATGGGAACAAGTCACCCTGTTTACAGGCAAACCCACGACACCCGAGGACCAGCGCCGGTATTATTGGAGCCGTCGCTATCAGGGACTGATGACGCCCCGCATGTTCGGCCTGGCCTGTGAGGGGTTCTGTGAAGCGTCACCAGCCAAACTGGCGAAGCCGTTTGTTGCCTTGAGCGGGCACTCGCTTAACTTCGGCAACAAGCTTTCGCTCGATATGTTTGAACTCGCCCGTTATCCCCACCTGACGCCCGGCATCAGTGACTGGATGTCCAACGGTTCCTGGTTCTGGGACAGCCACCAATCCGTGGCCTTCTCGGTGGCTCCCTTCAATGCCGGCGCCCGGCGATATGGAAAAGATTTCGGTCAGCCCCCGATTTCTTTTCCGATGATGCATTGTGTCTGGCCGAGTCTGTTCCGAGCCTACACACAGATCGCGAACCAGTGCAAACTGATCAGTTACTATAACTATGGACCCGATTACATGGTCACCGAGGGGTTCTGGTCTTCCAGTGATTGGTCTCGCTATGCCGTCCACCATATTGACAACCAGGCCGCCCAGGTGGACGACATCCTGGGTCCCGGTCGAATGCGACCTAGTCGCGTCGCGCTCTTGTACTCCCTATCCACCGAGTATCGTTGGCCGCAGATTACGTTTCGCGATAAGCGGGCCACATTTCTGGCGCTTTCCCACGAGTACTACCAGCCGGAACTGGTCACCGAGGATCAGATTGAAGCTGGAGCCTTGCAACACTACGATGCCCTCGTCGTTCTGGATCAATGGGTAACGGTGGCCGCGCAGAAGGACATCGAGACTTGGGTCCGAAAAGGAGGCCTGCTCCTGGCCTGTGCGGATGCTGCGGTTCGGAATGAGTATGACGAACCTCTCGACTTATTGAATGAACTTACCGGACTGAAACGAACGTTTGGTGACGCCGCAGCCGGACCTGGACTACAGGTTGATCCCGTAACTAACGAGGCCTCTTTTACGCCTCATGAAGTGCCCGCCGATGGACGGCCGCTGACCATCGTCGCCGGTAAAGCGCGGGTCCGGGCCACCTATGGAGACGGCCAGCCCGCCTGGTTGGAACACCCTGCGGGTAAAGGAAAAGTGGTTTACATCGGCCACCGCGTTGGCCTGTCCTATTCACGCCGGGCCGGCAAGAAACGCGACCTGTCGCTTTGGCCCACAAGTGGCCGCGAGTTTCTGGTCCAACCACTGCTCGACGCCCATGTGCCGCGCGAATTGGAAATCTCGAAACCCCTGGTCATGGCCATGCCGTTATCCGCCGAGGGCGGAACGGTCGTGCCGCTCTTTAATATGACGGACCAGGCCTGCACTAATTTCACCCTCCGTTTGCACGAGTCCGCCCCGCCCTTCAGCGTCCAGTGGATCAATCCCGAAACGCTGGCCCCGACCAATCTTCCGTATGAGTATGCGGACGGCTGGTTGACGATTACCATCCAAGACTTATCTTGGCATGGCAACATGGTTTGTGTCCGCACCCGGCCCGCGCCACCGGATGACCGGGTGGAGAAGATGCGCAAGGCAACGGGAGCGCAACTCGCCGACCCGGATTGGCAGACACTCAGCGCCGGAGCTTGGACGGCAGGTTTCTTCCCCGACTGGGGCCTGGCATCCCGTTTGGAACCTCTTTTAAAACATGAGCACTGGGCCGTTCGCCGCAGCGCTGCGGAATCGCTGGGGCGCTTACGATATAAAGACGCCAGCCAGGCTCTTCGGGCTGCGTTTGACAAGGAAACCGATGCGCACGCCCTCGCCGATGAACTGATTGCACTGGCCCGACTGGGTGCTGCCGATACGGATGATCTTGCCGTAAAACTGGCTGATCATTCAAGCCCGGCTGTGCGCGATGCCTTGAAAATGGTGTTGGCCTTGCCGAATTCCGAGTCCCGGAAGTAGGGCTGCTTCACAGCAGAACCGACATTCGACAATTGAAGTTTACAACCCGCCCACCACCCGATCAATCTCGTCACTGCCACCCGCCGCCACGCGCAAACCGCACCGCCGGGGTGGGGGATGCCGCCGCTCAAATCGTTTTGCTCGACATGCGTTCATGCCTTCGCCGGCAACAACCGCTTTTCATCCTTACTCGCGTCCTTTTCAAGCCTCATGGCCAGGGCAAGCATTTCATCGCGTACTGCACCCCACGTCGTTGCGCTCAGTTTTTGAGTAAAACTCGAGATGGTTTCTGCGGCGTCCGTGCCCGCAAAGCCGTGGAAGCGATTTCTTAGCGCTTTATCTCTAAGGCAACCTTCGACATCAGAGTATAACCGCCCGGCAAAATCTTCAGGCGGCGGAGGGGAACCGGGCATTACTCTTCACGATCTTGCTCCAAGCGAAGAAAATACCCCACCCCTGGCCGGCATTGAGATCCAAGGCCACCACCACCTCATGCACTCCCCTGGCCAGCTTCACCATGATCTTGCTGCGACCGGGATGGGCCGGGTTGACAGTCTCGGGAACGCATAGCACGGATTTGCCGTCGACAAAGAGCCGGGCACCGCCGTCATGGCCAAGGCAAATTTCCCACTTGCCCGGAGCGGCCAACTTGATTTTCTTGGCCAGATAGACAATTCCATCCTGATTCCCAGTTGTGTCATGGACATTGATGAACCCTCTATCCTGAGCCTTGACCGGTTGCCAGGCCTTGTAATCCGGCTTGGTGAATTCCGCCCCCGCCACGCCTTCCGCCTGCCTGGGCTGAACGGGAGATATCCGCCAGTCACGCACAAACTCCGAAACCAATTCATTCGGCTTCCAGTGGTTAGGCTGGCTATCCAGCCGGCTCTTAAACATTGGCAACATGTTCCCATGCGCCTTGATGAGCTCATCGCACAGCTGCCGGATTTTGTCGAGCGGCAGTTCGGCGGCGGTATGGGGATCCAGATAGGCCGCCTGATAAAGCGCGTCCTTGTTGCCCGTCAGCGCCGCCTCAATCGCCATGAGATGAACATTGATGTTCGTGCGGTTCAACGCGGCACACTGTTCCGGCAAATCGCCCACATGGCAACCCTGCACACCATTGCGATCCACCAGGCAGGGCACCTCCACCACGGCCTTGGAAGGCAGGTTGGTAATCAGTCCTTTGTTCAGCACATTGCCGCCAATCCGGAACGGCACACCGGTCTCCATGGCTTCCATGATGTAGGAACCGTATTCATGGGAGCGGGAATGGTTGAGCTGGGGCGAGCGGGTCAGCTCCAAGCTTTGCTTTTTCCAAGCGGCAATCTGGTTGATGCAGCGGCGTGGATATTCATCCAGCGGAATGCCGAATTCCTCGATCAGTCCCGGAAAACCGGCCTTGATCCAGTAAGGCGTATATTCCGCATTGTGCTCGGAGGATTCAGTAATATAGAAACCGAAGTGGCGGATCATATCGAGGCGCACCATATCCCAGTTCTTTTTGGCGCCCTTGTGCCTCGCCTCGGCCACCAAATTGGCGGCACGCTTCCTGATTTCGGGATAGAGATCGACATTGCCATCCGCAATCTCCAGCAGCCAGGACATGTGATTGATGCCCGCAATATTCCATCGAAGCTTGGACACGTTTCCGTCCATGCCCAAGTTGGACAGCAACCCGCTGGCGCAGACTTGCACAGAGTGACAGAGGCCCACCGTCCTGATGCTGGTGCCCCGTAACACCGCCCCGGTCAACATCGACATGGGGTTGGTGTAATTGAGCAGCCAGGCATCGGGGCAGACGCCCTCCATTTCCCGCGCGAAATCCAGCATGACCGGAATGGTTCGCATGGCGCGGAAGATACCGCCAATGCCGAGGGTGTCGGCGATGGTCTGACGCAGGCCGAATTTCTTCGGGATCTCGAAATCAATAACTGTTGAAGGTTTGTAGCCACCCACCTGAATGGCATTAACGACATAGTCCGCCTCCTTCAGGGAGGCCTTGCGGTTGGCCACGCCAAGGTAGGCTTTGATGGTGGCCCGGCCCTTGTTAATGTTGTTGTTCAGGATATCCAGCATCTGTTTGGATTCCTTGAGCCGCCGCGCATCAATGTCGTAGAGTGCAATCTCAGAATTTTGGAGCGCCGGCGTGAGGAGCGAATCCCCGATGACGTTCTTGACAAATATGGTGCTCCCAGCGCCCATGAAAGTAATTTTCGGCATTTGTTGTTCTCCCTGATTCTGTAAAGACTGGGAAATGTGCCAGAGCCTTGCTGAAAACACAAGCCTGCCACAAGCCCGTGTCAAGCCTGCTCACAAAACCACATGGGTGATATGCGCCCCCATTATCCGGAACAGCCAGGTTCAATTCCTGATTTCGCTTCTTCTCAAACTTGCTGTGAACAGCCTGCAGCCTAACAGCTGCGTCCCATGGGACGCTAATAAGGTCGTTTTGTTGATTGCCGACGACTTATGACTTCA
>JBAXJV010000190.1:0-5760 GCA_037137675.1 bacterium
ACATGGCTTACACTCGCTGGCATATCAATCGTCGTCAATGTCAAGTGTGCAGGCCAGTTTGCCCAGGGCAGACGCATCTAATATTTTTTAAGGATTTGGAGAATATCTGTTGTAACAAGGCCGGCAACAGGTGGTTGCAGATGGAAGTTTTTGATTCCGGAAATTACTGAGTTGTGATTTACAATTGGGATGCACTTGCTCCCACCAAAACTCAGTTTGCTCGAACACTTCCAAGACTTATCCGACCCCCGCGTCCAGCGCACCAAGGTTCATGACCTGATCGACATCCTGGTCATCGCCATCTGTACGCTGCTGTGCGGCGGCGAGGGCTTCAATGATATGGAGGACTTCGGTCATGCCAAGCGCGACTGGTTCAAAACGTTTCTGCGGCTGCGGAGCGGGATCCCCAGTCACGACACCTTCAATCGTGTTTTTGCCGCGCTGGATCCCCACCAGTTCCTGGACTGTTTCCTGCGGTGGACGCAAAGCCTCCGGCACGCGGTGCCACAGGAGATCGTGGCCCTCGATGGCAAGGCGTTGCGCCGGGCGCTGAACCGTGATCAAAGCCTCCAGTATATCGTCAGTGCTTGGGCCGAGGACAACGGGCTGGTCCTGGGCCAGTTGAAAGTGGCCGACAAGAGCAACGAAATCACGGCACTCCCGACACTGCTGCGGGTGCTGGAATTGAGCGGCTGCATCGTGACTGTGGATGCGATGGGTTGTCAGAAGAAGATCGCCAAAGAGATCATCGAAGCGGATGCCGATTACGTGTTGGCACTCAAGGGCAATCACGAACTGGTGCACGCGGAAGTCCAAGCGTGCCTCGATGCGTTGGTGGCGGAGCGCACCGCACCGCGGCCAGTCGGCGTCCCACTCTCGCCAGCCGCGACGAACCTGGTCACCTGCGAGACCATCGAGAAAGATCATGGGCGCATCGAAACCCGCCGCTACTATCAGAGTACAGAGTTGGATTGGTTTGCGGATCGGCCCGACTGGGAAGGGCTGCGCTCGGTGGGGCTGGTGGAATCCATCCGTGACATCAGTGGGCAGCAGACGGTCGAGCGGCGGTATTACCTGTCGAGTTTACCGCTGGGAGTGGAGAACTTTGGCCGAGCCGTGCGCGGGCATTGGGGCGTGGAGAACAAAGTGCACTGGGTGCTGGATGTATGCTTTCGTGAAGACCAAAGTCGGGCGCGGGCGGGCCATGCCGCCGAGAACTTGGCAACGCTGCGCCGGCTCGCGTTGAATCTGCTCAAACGGGATAAGACCAAGCGGCGGGGCATGAAAGGTAAACAACTCAACGCCGGCTGGGATCACACCTATTTGCTCCGCTTACTGGGACTTTAGATGCGTCTGCCCTGCAATCGCGTTGTTTTTTGCGTTGTTATTGAGCTTGCATTAGTGCGTGGGTACCACTATATTTACCCGCTCTTGCGAGCACACCGTTAACAGTTTCAGAGTGCCGGAGATGGTGTGTGAATGATCACAGCAGGCGCTGATCGCGCAGCGCATTCTTATTGAAGTTGTGTTGAAGGAGTACAGTATGGCCGAGCAGACACCGACCCCGTTGGAACACATTCGCAATATTGGCATCATGGCGCACATTGATGCCGGCAAAACGACCTGTAGCGAGCGGATTCTGTTCTATTCAGGGAAAACCCACAAAATCGGCGAAGTGCACGATGGTGCTGCGACCATGGATTGGATGCCGCAGGAGCAGGAACGCGGCATTACGATCACCTCGGCGGCAACCACCACGATGTGGGATGATCATCGCGTGACGCTGATTGATACTCCGGGACATGTGGACTTCACCGCTGAGGTCGAACGCAGTTTGCGGGTGCTTGACGGGGCCATCGCCCTTTTTTGCGCCGTGGGTGGCGTGCAGCCGCAGTCCGAACAAGTCTGGCGCCAGAGCGAAAAATACAGCGTTCCCAAGCTGGCGTTTATTAACAAGATGGATCGCACCGGCGCCGATTTTTTTGAAGTCGTCACCGAAATTCAGAACACACTGGGTGCCAATGCCGTGCCGATGGTGATTCCGATCGGCAAGGAAGAAAACTTCAAGGGCGTCGTAGATCTGATTTCCATGAAGGCCGTGCATTACACCGACGCGGATCGCGGTCAGTCGTACGAGGAAACTGATATTCCAGAAGAGCTGCTTGAGGTTGCCAAACACTGGCGTGCCAATTTGATCGAAAAATGCGCTGAACAGAACGATTCGCTGCTCGAAAAATTCCTTGAAGGTGACACGCTGACCGAGAAGGAAATTATGGGTACGATCCGCAAAGCGACAATTGACAGGCGCGTAATCCCGGTTTTTTGCGGCGCAGCATTCAAGAATAAGGGCATCCAGCATTTGCTCGATGGCGTCATCCGTTACCTTCCCTCGCCTATGGACCTGGCCCCCATTATCGGCCAAAACAACGAAAAGGACGAGGAACGCAAGCATTCCGAAAGCGACCCGTTTTCCGCGCTGGCATTCAAGATCATGTCGGACAAGCATATGGGCAAGCTGACATATATGCGCATCTATTCCGGCAAGATTCATGTCGGACAGGTTATCTACAATAGCTCCCAGGACAAGGAGCAGCGCATTGGCCGCTTACTCCGCATGCATGCCAACCGGCAGGAGGCCATTGAAAGCGCCCGCGTTGGCGACATTGTGGCCGTTGTCGGGCTGCAACAGACCAAAACCGGCGATACGCTGTGCTGTGAAGATCATCCCATTGTGCTGGAGTCCATCGAGTTCCCGTCGCCTGTGATGTCCATCAGCATCCGTCCGGAAAGTCGCGCGGAAGACGAGAAAATGGGCCACGCCCTGCATTCGCTGGCCGACGAAGATCCTACCTTCCTGGTCTCGTTCGACGATGAGACAAAGGAGACGATCATCTCCGGCATGGGCGAGTTACATCTCGAAATTCTTGTGGACCGTATGAAGCGGGAGTTTGCCGTCGTGGGCCAGGTCGGGCGTCCGGAAGTCGCCTATCGTGAGGCTGGCACAACCCCCATCAAGGGCCAGCATAAACACATCAAGCAGACCGGCGGCCGTGGTCAGTATGCGCATGTCTGTATGATTATTGAGCCGACCCCGCCGGGCTCGGGCTTCGAATTTGTCAACGCCGTCAAAGGCGGGCGCATCCCGACACAGTACATTCCTGCCATTGAAAAGGGCGTTGTCAAGGCTATGGTGCATGGCCCGTTCGCCGGCTATCCGGTGGTGGATGTACGGGTTACCGTAGATGACGGTTCGTTCCACGAAGTTGATTCGAATGAATTTGCTTTTATCGAATGTGCGCGCGCCTGCTTCAAATCGCTCTTTCTCCAGTCGCGTCCGCAACTGCTGGAACCGGTCATGTCGGTCGAGGTTGTCACGCCGGAAGACTACATGGGTGCCGTCACCGGTTCACTATGCCAGCGCCGTGGACGTGTTGAATCAATGGACGAACAGGGCGATTACAAGGTCGTACACGCCTTTGTCCCGCTGAGCGAGATGTTTGGTTACGCCAATACGGTGCGCACTATTTCGCAGGGACGAGCGGCTTTTACGATGCACTTCGAGCACTACGAAGCCGTGCCCTTCTCGCTTGCCGAAACCATCATTGAAAAGCGCCGCGCGGACAACAAGATCCACTAGTCGCGCGACCTGTTATTGGTGTCTGACCGGACGGAACCTGACGCGCTGAGGTCGGTCGGCAGCATCGCCGAGCAGCGCCCGGCGGTGTTCATGGAAGGCCTGGTAGTTGCCCTCGAACCAGTCCACCGTGCTGTCGCCCTCAAAGGCCAGAATGTGTGTCGCCACGCGGTCGAGGAACCAGCGATCGTGGCTGATCACCACGGCGCAGCCGCCAAAGTTCGTCAGCCCGTCTTCCAGCGCCCGCAGGGTGTTGACATCCAGATCGTTGGTCGGCTCGTCGAGTAAAATCAAATTTCCGCCTGCGCGCAACAGCTTGGCCAGATGGACGCGGTTGCGTTCACCGCCGGAGAGCCGGCCCACGATTTTCTGCTGATCGGTCCCCTTGAAACCGAAGCGATTGCAGTAAGACCGGCTGTTCATTGAGCGCCCGCCCAGCTCCAGAGTTTCAACTCCGCCGGTGATTTCCTCGAAAACTGTGTGTTTTGCATTCAGCGCATCGCGGTTTTGATCCACGGATGTAATTTTCACTGTCTCGCCAACTGTCAACTTACCGGCGCTGACGGGCTCCTGACCGAGGATCATACGGAAAAGCGTTGTTTTGCCGGCGCCATTACCACCGATTACGCCCACGATCCCGCCGCGCGGCAGGTCGAAGCTGATGTTTTCCATGATCACGCGCTCGCCAAAGAATTTGCTGACGCCTTCGGCACGCACAACCAGATCGCCAAGCCGCGGGCCCGGTGGAATGCGGATGTCGAGCGAATCATCGCGCGTATCTACAGTCTGCGCCGCCAGCTCGTCGTAGTGCTTCAGGCGCGCCTTGCTCTTGGCCTGGCGTCCGGATGGATTCAGCCGCACCCAGGCCAGTTCCTGTTCGAGCAGCTTGCGCCGTGATTCCGCCTGACGATTGACATGCGCCATCTGCGCCTGCTTCTGTTCAAGCCAGCGCTCGTAGTTGCCTTCGTATGGATAGGCCCTTCCGCCCTCCAGTTCGAGAATCCATTTGGTCACGTTATTGAGAAAGTAGCGGTCATGGGTAACCATCACAACCGTGCCGGCGAATTTCACCAGATAAGACTCCAGCCAGGCCACTGACTCGGCGTCCAGATGGTTGGTCGGCTCATCGAGCAGCAGCACGTCGGGATTCGCGATCAACATGCGGCAAAGCGCCACGCGGCGCTTTTCACCGCCTGAAAGTTCAGCGACGGACTGCTCTGGTGGCGGCAGACGCAAGGCCTCCATTGCAAGTTCAATGTTGTGATCGAGTTCCCATAAGTCGTGAGTATCAATCTGTTCCTGCAAGTTGCCCATTTCATCGCCGAGCCGGGCGTTTTCTTCGGAGGTCAGTTTATCGCCCAACATTCCGCAGACTTCTTCGTAGCGGTTTAGAACGGCGCGTGCTTCTGCCACGCCCTCCTCGACCACCTGCGCTACGGTTTTGCCGGGATCGAGCTGCGGTTCCTGCGGGAGGTAGCCGACCTTGCGGCCCCTTGCGCCCTGAAACTGGCCCATGAAGTCGGTATCCACGCCCGCCATAATGCGCAGCAAAGTGGACTTGCCGGAGCCATTGCCCCCGATCACGCCGATCTTTGCGCCGAAGTAAAACGCCAGCGTGAGATCGTCCAAAACCGTGACGTGATTGAACTGCTTGGTCAGCCGTTGCAGATTGAATGCGTATTCGCCAGCCATAAACACTCCTATTTCAGAAACAATTCGATCACCGGCACCGCCACGTCGGGCTTGCGCGCGGGCAACCGCACCGACAAAGTGGATTTTCCCAGCCGGTCCTCGATCTGGCCCTGCTGCCACTCTTCTAACCCGTACTTGAGTTCCGAGCTGTCGTTCAACAGCTGGGCATATTCCACGCGGTCTTTGAGCCCATCCAGATGGATCGCCCCGAAAGGCCAGGCGAAAAGATGCACGTAGAGCCGCCTGTTCGCGGGATTCCAGGTCAACCGGCAGTGTTCGGGCGTTTTGAATTCCTCTGGCGCGGCGGTGCAGCCGTAAATTGCACGATTGTGCCGCTTCATCCATTCGCCAATGCCGGACAGCCTGTCGAGCGCCCGTGTATCGAACTCCCCGCGTCCGGTCGGCCCCACGTTCAGCAGCAGATTGCCGCCCTT
>JBAXJV010000191.1:0-5749 GCA_037137675.1 bacterium
TGTTAACGCCGGTCGATCCAGTAGGAGGGCCACGACCGAACCACCCGTGAACACGAAGTGGGTCTCCAGCGCCTTCAACCGCCTTGCCACCATCGCTACGTCTTCCAGATTGACACTACGTTTCATAAGACAACCGTTTGCGTACGATACTGGCAGCCAGTTCCCGTTCGCGCGCCCGACCACCGCGCAAGGCATCCGCCAACGCCAGCCACTCGTAGAGTTTTGCGTCCTTGCGTGCAGCCAAGGGCACCGAACGGCACAACGGTTTGAACTCGAAGCCCCTGTGTTCGCCATCCTGGTCTGGCCACACTGGCATATCGCCTGACGCGGCGGATGGGAACGCCTTATTCAAAGGAGGCGCGGCATGACTGGTCGGCATACCACGGGAACTGGCACCTAGTGAGACAGGGAATACGTACCGGAGACCATGTATCAAGAACTCGGCAATGGCCGACTTGTTCGGTAGTCTGTCAAATTGATCGACAAGCCCCGCTAATTGCGCCCGGCGCAACGCCGCGTGCGTTTCCGAGACGCTTAGTCCGACATCCCGTGCCAACGCGGCGTAGCTCCCCGGCCAGCCAGACGCGAGCAGTTTGAGGACGACGAGAAGATCCTGTGCTTTCAAGGACATGCCACATATTCTATTCGCGAATAGCGAATGAGGTAAGCGTAATCACCGCCGCTAAAAAAAAGGGGGCAGGCAATCTACATTTATATGCATTTTTTACTTTCCCGGACTGACCCCTGAGCCCCTCAATGCCAAGTGTTCTATGGGATGCCGCAATCGCTTATCGCCCGCGGAGGGTCGTGAGGGTGAGGCTATTGTCCTGCCAAAGGAACGCGTATTTCCCTTTTTCTCCATGCTGTTTTTCAAACTGGACGGCGCCCCCAAGGAATTTATTGCCGCAGCAATAGGCGTCCGTCTGGGTCCCCAAGGTGGTCCTGACGCTTTTCCCCTCTTCGCCAAAAGTATTGCCTTCGAGTTTCATGCCCTGGGTTCTGCCATAAACCAACGTGTTGCCTTTGAGCGTATTGTTCTTGAATACATGGTTGAGTCCGGCGCAGACAATCAGGCCGTTGCGGGATTCGAATGAATTATTCCTGACAACGTCATCCTGGGAATATTCCCAGCCATCCTCCCAGTCGATATCGCAACCGGGCATGCGCCCGCCGTTCCTCCTGAAAATATTGCCTTCGATGCGCCAGTTGATCCCCCCACAGGCGGCCAGGCCGCAGGAATAATTATCCTCAATCACACAGTTCCGGATGAAGTTCTGCACGGGCGGCTTGTATTCGGTCAGGAAACCGATGGTGCCTGAAAAATCCGGATGCCCCGCCGTTATGGGCGAATCCCAATGTAAAACGAGCTTCGCCCAGGCGGCCTTGGCGGGCTTCATGTATTTGTGGTAGGCAAGCCGGCCGCGCTTTCGCTCCAGATAGACTTTGTCCGCGTCGAAGAAGTAGATGTCATAGATCCGCGCCCGAAGAATATTATACCCCACATAGCCGAGAGGCAGCCCGAACTCAAAAGACTCTTTAATCGGGGAAAGATTAAGAAAACCGCCGGTTCGCTGTACCACGGTCGAGGCCCGGTTGCTTCCCTGTTCGTCCAAGTCGCCCATCTCCAGATTGGCGAACTTCACGGGGATGGGCCCCACCCCCACGACACCAGCGGAATGCTGACCCATGCGCGAGCTCATATTGAAGCCAATGCTTTTCCTGACCGTCAGGTTTTCAATGCCGTTTTTGCGGCCTTCCTCAAACGAAATGGACACCCCGCCTTCGGTCCGGGGATCGCTTTTCCAATTCGGGAAAAGGCCTTCCTTGAAATCACGCTCACCCAGGATGGTCCCATTGCAAAGCGTGGCATTCTCAAGGACCGCCGTGCTCTTTTTGCACAACACCGGCTTGCCCATGTAAATATCCGCCTCACAGTTTTCCAGATCAAAAACAAGCGCCAGCTTGATGGAGTCATAGTCCTTTTGCGACCTCAACTTGAGCTGATTGGCCGGGAAGTCGCACCAGAGCTTGGCAATCGTGTTTCGCAACCAGATCGGCCCCTGCTCCGTGACGGCCACCCAATTGGTCTGGCTGTAATAATTGATCTTAAGACGGACCGACATCCCATTGGGTTTATTCTGATCGACAACCGTCTTGTCGATTCCCAGGGGGCTTGACAGAAAGTACACACCATTGGTTTCAATCGCGCACGCGCGCTGATCCGGCGCCTGCCGGTCCGGCCCCGGCCCAACCGGGATCGGGAGCGACAGAATGGACGTTTCCCCTTCCCGGACGACAACCATGCCGATCGCGCCCGCCGACAGCGACTTCTGCGTCACCGTTTCCGTCCGAATATCATAGTTGCTGAACAGGTTGGGGCCGTCCAGCTCACAGAACCGGATCATCGAGTACCGGGAATAGGTATTAGGCATGAGCTGCCAGGTGGACCCGTTCAGGTCCACGCGAAGATTGCTCCGCATCGAGATGGGCTCCGCAGGATCTAGCAGATACAATCCGCGGGGAAAGACCACGGCGCGGTAGCCCCATCGCCGGGCGTACAGCAGCGCCTGGTTGATGCCTTTCGAGTTTTTGAGCGCCTGTTCCGGAGCAACCGAATCCAGGCCGATGCCAAACCGGTTCAACTCGACGTGATAGGTTTCCTCTGGCGCGGGCGGGACCTCGCGCAGGGCGGGCGTGACTTCAAAGGTGATGCTGTCGGTGAGGCCGTTGGGGGTTCGGGCGATGACCGTAACCACGCCCGTGCCGACCGCGGTCACGATGTTGGCGCTGCTGACGCGAAGGATGTTTGAATCGCTCGTCGCCAGGGTGTAGGGATTGCCTTCGAACACCTTGTAGGGGAGGCATGTCGCAACGATCCCCAGGTCGTCGCCCACGGCCATTTCCCGGATATCCGTTCCAATGAGGATCCCTGTAATATCCCTTGGGGTATCCGCCGGGGCGGGCGGCTCCGCCTTCTGCTCCGCCACCGTCACCTTGCACTCCGCATACGCGGCCTCATCGGCCAGCCTGGCCTCGATGGTCAGGCTGCCCTCATGCCGGGCAACGATCATGCCGTCCGCTCCCACGGTGGCGAACGCGGGGTTGGACGAAGACCAAAGGACTGGCTTTTGCGACCCTGCCACAACGGCTGTCAGTCGATTCGTCTCGCCTACCTTCAGGTTTACTGAGGGCTTGTCCAGAGTGATGACCGGAAGCGCCGCCTGGCCTGGTATTCCCTCGGCGAGCGACACAAGCGACATGAGCACCATAGCCAAGGCGGGCATTATCTTCAGCATTAGACATGAACTCCATTAATCCAAATTATGGCGAACTATCGGCGTATCCTATCACCCCTACGCGGAGGGTCACTATGTTAATTATTATTCCCTTGTCAACTCCGTCGGCGGACGGCGCTGATGACGGTCATGAAGGCGGGCTTAGGCAGGCACAATGACGCGAAAAGGCTTCTATTTCATTATCATGACGGTGCCGCTGCGGGGAGGCGTGTGTTAGCTCGCGATCTCCCACTTTTTGGCCAGATAGTTCCCGACCTTGTTCCGGTCGCCCTCGCTTAAAACAGGTGTATAGATCGCTTTTCTGGTCTTGCCGGCACGGCACCTCCAAAACCCGCCCCAAACAACCGGGTGAGCGCTTTCACAGAGGGTAGGACACTAAAGTGGAGCCGGATTGTCAAGCGTGTGGTCGAAGCGCCTGCCTTCACACTTGACAATCAGGCACCCGTTTAGTGTCATTCTCTTCATGAAAACACCGGATTTGGTTGTGAGCCACAGCAATGGTGAATTGAGCGCCGGGTTTCTGTCCGACACCAAACGGCGGATCGAAGCGGCTGTTGTTCCGGCAATGGAGCATATTTACGGCCACGGCGAACCGGGATTTAGCGAAGAATTCCGGCCCGGATTAAAGCGGATAGAGAAGGTTGTCTCCTTTTATGACTATTGGGCCTGCGGCATTTCGGTGCTGGCTCCCCTGGCGCTCTCCGGCTCCCAGCCTGCGCAACGTCTTTTGCAGATTCTCCAGAATAACATGGAGCACTATGGCCGCGAGGTGCATGGGCATGTGGTTGAGGGGCACGGAGTATGGATGGTGCCGCTGCGCAGATTGCTGCTGCATATTGCGCTGGCCTACCGTGTGCTTGAACATGGACTCGCCGACGAAGCCCGAAAACGGTTCCGTGACTTGGTAGAGCAGCAGGTGCCTCTGGCGATTGCGTGCTGCGGTCAGTTTCATCCAGAACGCGCCGATCTATATCTGGCCGGGGTTAACAATCACACCGCCATTTTTATGCAGGGGATCTGGTACTGCGGGCAGGTCTTCGACCGCCCAGACTGGTCCAGGCTCGCGAGCGAGTTTGCCGGGCGCTACTACGCTTCGGGCCACCCTGACGGGTACTTTGAGGAGCACACCAATGCTGAGCGCGAGGGCGGACCATCGCTGGTCTACACGACGCTCACGGCCGGCAGCCTCTACGACGTGCTCGACGGTCAGAACCAGCCACGCCAGAAGTTTGTTAAAGCCGGCGACTTTTTTCGCGCCTTCCTGAACCACCGCCGCGAGATGATCCCCATCGCCGACGAGCGCACCAACGCGAACGGCGCGTTTGCGTGCTACGGACTCGCCCTGCATTCGTTGACGTCGCGTGGGCGTGCCTTCATCCGCGAGTCGTTGGAGCAGATGGACTACGCCGCCGCCTCGCCCGAGACCCTCGCCGTGGTCTACCACGAAATCGATTTGATGCAGACCGGGCCGACAGAGATGCCCGAGTACTGTTCCGACGGCGCCTGCCGGATTAAATTGCCGCTGGGTGTTGTGCGCGGGCACGGGTTTACTGCCGGACTTTCGGCCCTGCGCGCCCTGAACCGGACCATGGCCTCGAAGAGTGACTATGCCCTGGACCAGCAGGACATGGTTTATCTCTCGCATTGCGACGCCGGTGTCATCCTCACCGGGTTTAAGTCCAAGCTCGATCCGGAGTACTCGACTTTCCGCATTGGCGACGATGGCTACACCGTACGTACCGGTGCGCTGGTTATTGGCGAGGCCTGGGCTGAGGCAACCCTGTACTACGAGACATTTACCGGCACGCTGCGCTGGGACTTAGGGTTGCAAGCACGCCTGACGCTCCGGGTTGACACTGATCGACCGGTGATTACCACGTTGCCGGCCACACGCGCTGCGGCAGTTTGTTCCGCAGTTCCAGTCGAGGTGGTGAGTCTGAAAGGTTTCTCCCCATACAGCATGGGAAATACCTCGCCGGAAGTCCCTGCGCTGCAATTTCGATGGGAGAAAGAGCTGGTTCTCGAGTTTGCTGCCCCGGACTGCTGCAGCCAGGGCATAGCATCTGAAAGCAAGTTTGCGAAAGCCAGTCCCCCAGGTTGACTGTATCGGCGCGCCGGTCCCGTCAGGTCCCGGCCCTGACTATTACAACATCTGCCTTGCAAATCAGCGGTATTTTCCCATCATACGCAGTTCAGGCAGGCACTGAAAAACCTCGTACTGAACTCGCTATCGGCGTCCTTATGCCGTGGGCCGGCAAACTTTTGGCAATCACTTATATCGCCCATTGAGGGCACAACAGAGTGAGTACCAGCCGTAGTAGCGGACGAGTTGGAAGCTTTTGTCGGGGATGTGCTGGGTGATGGCGGCGATGAAGTCGAGGGGGGTGAAGACCTCGAAGTTGCGGTGAATCTTCTCGCTCATGCCGGAGCGGTAGAGGATCGAGTCGCCGGGC
>JBAXJV010000192.1:0-5745 GCA_037137675.1 bacterium
CAAGCTGTTGACGACGAGCAAAAACAAGGGCCGTTTCTCCCGCAATCGCCGGTCCATTGATACAGCCCTGCCGGCAGAAGAGGGGTTCCAGGAGGAAGGGACCCGTGGCGGAGTTGAGGGTTGTATCCAGTATATCGCCGAGATCTTCCACGCCGGTGACGCTGATGATGTGTGGGCTCAGGACGTCGGTCTCAAGTCCGCCGGTATGGGCGGCCCCGCCGGCCAGAGGGAATAGCCGGGCGGCTCCTGCCGGTTGCTCATCGAAGCTGCTTTCCTCACAGCGCCGCAGATCAATGCCCGATGAGGCCAACCATTCGCGCAACTCCTGGAAGGTGAGCACACAATCCACGGCTCCGGCCAACTCCGGTCGGCCGGCTTCGTGTTTCTTAGCAACGCAGGGACCGATAAAGATCACCAGCGCTTCGGCACCGAGCCGTTTCTTGAGATGCCGAGCGTGGGCAATCATGGGTGAGACGACGGGTAGCAACCGGTCCACCAGATTCGGACGGTACATCTCCACATACCGGACCACGGCAGGGCATGCAGTCATGATGCGTGATTCGGCGCTGTGTTCGGCGGCAAGTTCTGCGGTACGGCGTGCCACCTCAAATGCCCCCACGGCGGTTTCGGACACAAACGTGAAACCCAGTCGGCGCAGGGCCGAAGGGAGGCGCAGGCGTTCCCATTCGGAGAAGACAGCAGCGAAGGCCGGAGCCACGCTGGCGGCGATGGGGCCGGTCTTCTCCGTCATGAGCACCCGCGCCCGCTCCAGATCCTGTCGAAAGATTTTGGCTCCTTGCGGGCATTCGCGGATGCAGGTTCCACAATTGATGCAGAGGTCATCGACCACGAAGGCCTGGCCATCCTTCATCTGGATGGCTTTCACCGGGCAGACGCGTACACAGCGGTAACAGTCGCGGCAACGCGCTTTGTTGGTAAATACCACCTGCCCGGGCTTGTCCGTGCTGCCCATATGTTCCTCCCATCCTTTAAAATATAGCTCGCCAGGGTGCTCGCGCCGTTGAGCGCCGCCGTGGCCACCGGCGTGGCCGTCCTACCAGTACGGTCAGGCCGGTTGAAGGGTGCCGACCATGGCTTTATCAATCGCATCGCATGCTTTTTTGTGGGTGCATTTGTGAATCACTTTGTCGTTCACGCTTACCGTGGGGCCGCGATCGCACTTTTCAAAGCAGAACGTGGCTTCCACGCTCACGGCAGCCTTAAGCTTCTGGTCTTCGATATGCTTGAGCACCGACTGCAACAACTGCTGTGAGCCGCGCAGGTAACAACTTGTGCCTACGCACACCTGTACGCTGACCTTGGGGGTATCCCCGGCCTCATTGATGGTCACGCCATCAGTGTCCATACGCCGCCGGCTGTGGTAATGCGTGTGAAGCAGTTCGTGCGCCTTGTGGCTGCCAGGCTCGCCGAACGTTTCGGTATAGGCCTGTGCCACAAGGTGGTTGTCCTGTGACTTGTGCAATTCCAGCATCTTGTCTGCGTCATAGAGCCCGCGGGTGCGCTTGCTACGGGCGAGCGGGTCGCGCGACACCGGCTGTCCAGCTCCACCCACACATCCGCCGGGGCAGGCCATGACTTCGATGAAGCTGGCGTCGCAGGTGCCGACACACACTTCATCCGCCAGGGTACGCGCGGCTTTGAGACCGTTGACAATGATGAGCTTGAGCGGCTTGCCGCCCAGCGTCACCGTCACCTCGCGGCGACTATCGTTTCCTCGGGCCTCGATGAAGTCCGGATTGTCCAGCTTGATGCCGTTAACCTTTTCAGCGGCGTAACGCAGGACGGCTTCGCTGACACCACCTGAGTTGCCGAAGATAATGCCGGCGCCGGTCTTGAATCCCATGGGCATATCCATGGAGGCGGGCTCCAGTTTCTCGAACTGGATGCCGGACTGTTCAATCATGTGGGCCAGTTCCTGGGTGGTCATGACGTAATCCACATCCGGTACGCCATCGACCGCAAACTCGGGGCGGCGTGCTTCGAATTTTTTAGCCGTGCAGGGCATGATCGAAACCATGATCAAATTTTTGCGATCCACTCCGAACTGAGCGGGCAGGTTGTTTTTGGCCAACGAGCCGAGCATCTGCTGGGGCGACCGGCAGGACGACAGATTGGGGAGCAATCCCGGGTAATACTGTTCCGCGAATTTTACCCAACCCGGGCAGCAGGAGGTGAAGAGCGGGAGGGGCGCTTCACCCTTGGTCCGGCGCAGGAACTCCTCGGTCTCCTCCACGATGGTCAAATCCGCCGTGAACGACGTGTCGTAAACCTTGTCAAAGCCCAAGGCGCGGAGTGCGGCCACCATCTGGCCTGTGCTGAGCATTCCTGCTTCCTTGCCGAAGTGTTCGCCGAGAGCGACGCGTACTGCTGGGGCGATCTGGGCCACAACCATTTTTTTCGGGTTGTCCAATTCCTTCCAGATCGCGGCGACATCGGACTTTGGTGTAAGGGCGCCCGTGGGACAGATGGCGGCGCACTGGCCGCAGTTGACGCATTCAACTTCTTCAAGATTCTTGCCAAAGGCCGGGACCACCGCCGCTTTGCTGCCGCGGTGTACGAAGTCGATGGCGCCGATGCCCTGGATTTCCGAGCAGACGCGCACGCAGTCACCACACAGGATGCACTTGGATGGGTCGCGAACCAGCGATGGGGAAGTCCGATCCACCGGTTCCTCCCGGACGGTGGACTTGAATCGCACCTTTTCAATACCCAGCCGGCGGGCAAGACTCTGGAGCTGGCACGACGCGCTTTTGCTGCAGGTGGGGCAACTGCTGTTATGGTTGGCCAGTAGAAGTTCCACGGAGATCTTGCGGATCTCCCGGATTTCTTCCGTGGTGGTTTTTACCTTCATGCCCACCTCAGGTGGTGTCGAACAGGCCGGCTGGATCCCGCGGCCTTCGACCTGCACCAGACAGAGGCGGCAGGCCCCGTAGACGCTCAGGTCGGAGTGGTAGCAGAAGGTCGGCAGATCAATGTCGGCCTTGCGCACCAGTTCCAGCAGGTTGCGCTCATTTTCGATTTTTACGATTCGTCCGTCAATGGTCAGCGTTTTGGCATCGTTCATGATGTTAGACTCCCGTTATTGCGTTAAATTTACAGGTTTGCGCACAGGCTCCGCACTTGATGCAGAGCGTGTCGTTAATGGTGTGCGGTAATTTGCGTTCGCCGGTAATGGCCCCGACAGGGCACTTCTTGACGCAGGCGGTACATCCCTTGCAGTTCGCCGGATTGATCTCCGGGCGGGCGAGGACTTTGCATTCGCCGGCGGGACAGGTTTTGCCATGTACGTGCGCTTCGTACTCAGCTCGGAAATGGCGCAGGGTAGAGAGCACGGGACTGGGGGCGGTTTTACCCAAACCGCAGAGCGAGCCCTTTTGCACGGCGTTAGCCAGCTTCTCCAGAAGCTCCAGCGTGCCGGCATCGGCCCGACCTTCGGTAATATCATCCAGCATGCCCAGCATCTGCCGGGTGCCTTCACGGCACAACACGCATTTGCCACAGGATTCATTCTGGGTGAATTGCATGAAGAAGCGCGCGATACGCACCATGCAGGTCTTCTGGTTCATTACCACCAGTCCGCCCGACCCGACCATGGCGCCCACGGTCTTGAGTGAATCGAAGTCCATGGGGAGGTCCAGGTGATCGCGGGTCAGGCAGCCGCCCGAGGGGCCCCCGATTTGAACGGCCTTGAAGCCTTCGGGATCCTTGGTGCCGTCCAGGTGGGTGACGCCCCCGCCGATGTTGAAAATGATTTCCCGCAGCGTACTGCCGAACGGCACTTCAATGAGTCCCGTGTTGGCCACGTGCCCGGTGAGGGCGAAGGTTTTGGTGCCCGGTGAATCTTTGGTGCCCAGCTTGCGGTATTCCGTGGCGCCTGCTGCCAGGATCAGCGGAATGGTCGCAAGGGTTTCCACATTGTTGATCACCGTAGGCTTGCCCCATAGTCCGCTCTGGGCGGGGAAGGGGGGCTTGGGCGATGGCATGCCACGCTTGCCTTCGATGGAAGCGATCAGCGCTGTTTCCTCGCCACAGACGAAGGCGCCGGCGCCTTCCATTACATGCAGGCTCAAGGCCTGACCGGATCCGAAAAGTTCAGTGCCCAGCAGGCCCGCCTGTTCGGCGTCGGCGATGGCTTTACGCATGCGTTTGACGGCCAGCGGGTATTCCGCACGGACATAGATGTAGCCCTCATCGGCACCAATGGCACGGGCGGTGATCATCATGCCTTCAATCACGCTATGGGGATTCCCTTCCATGACGCTGCGATCCATGAACGCACCCGGGTCGCCTTCGTCACCATTGCAGATGACGTATTTCTTGGGCCCGGGCTGGACGCGAGTGAGTTCCCACTTCCGGCCGGTAGGAAAGCCGCCACCGCCGCGACCGCGCAGGCCGGATGCCAGAATTTCATCACACAGCATTTTAGCCGAGAACTGAGCGTACGCTTTCTGCGCCATCTCGTAGCCGCCCTGGGCGACATATTCGTTCAGGTCTTCAGGATCAAGGGCCCCGCAAGCTTTGAGGGTGGCGCGCGTCTGACGTGTGTAAAAGGGAATGTCATCCGTGCCGCGGCAGGACTTGCCGTTGGCGGGATCCTTATAGAGCAGGCGTTCGACGGGTTGTGAGTTCACCAGCGAAGAGGTCACGATTTCACCCACGTCCGCTGGAGTGACGCGGGTGTAGAGCGTATTTTCGGGCAACAGGGTGACCAGCGGGCCCATCTGGCAAAAACCCTGGCAGCCACTGCTGGAGACCAATGTTTTGTTCGGCTTCGTATCCTCGGCTTTGAGCTCGGTGATTACCGGAATGCCGGCTTTGGCAATGGCCTCGACAAAACGGTCGTAGACCTTCATGGCGCCATTGGCCATACAGCCGGTGCCGGCGCAGATAATGACGCGTCGGGTGACGGTACGGGTTGCGGCCTCGTAAGTTTCGCGGGTTTGTTGGAGATCGATGGTCGTCATTATTTATTCTCCTTGGCCTGAATGTCATCCACCAGCTGGCAGGCTTTTTCCGGGGTCACTTGTCCATAAATTTCCTCATTGATCACCACGACGGGGGCGAGCCCGCAGGCGCCGAGGCAGGAAACGGTTTCCACCGTGAACAGCATGTCCGGGGTAGTTTTCTTTTTTTCCGAAAGACCCAGTTTTTTCCAGAGGGCTTCAAGAATGGGATCGGATCTCTTGACGTGGCAGGCGGTGCCATCGCACAACCGGATGATGTATTTGCCTTTAGGTTCCAGGGAGAAGTGTGAATAGAAGGTAGCCACGCCATAGACGCGGGCCGGAGGCAGGCCGAGGGAAGTGGCGACATAGGTCATCATTTCCTCGGTCAGGTAGCGGTATTCCCCCTGTACGGCCTGGAGAATCGGGATCAATTGAGCGGGCTTACGCTCGTAGCGGTCCAGAATGCCGCAGACTTTATCGAACTTTTTATGTGGGGTTGTCATGGATTAGTGACTCCTGTAAATTGCTGATGTTTAGTGGCTTCTGTAAGTCGGTTTGAGAGCACCGCGTAGCTGGAGGCGAGGGAAACATTTTCGACGACGACGTCGGCGGGGGTCTCCAGAATAATCGGGGCAAAGTTCCAGATGGCCCGGATGCCACCCGCCAGCATGAGATTGGTAACGGTCTGGGCCACTTCTGCCGGAACGGTGAGAATGCCGATTTTGATTTTCATCCGTTGGACCAGATTGGTCAGCTTGTTTAGGGGGAGGATGTTTTT
>JBAXJV010000193.1:0-5718 GCA_037137675.1 bacterium
CTCGATTCGCCGGCTCCGGTTGCAGCACCAAGGACTTCCGTGACTTGCGCGGTGACTTGCGCGGTAGACAGACGCAATGCGGCAGCAAGTTCGCGTAACAGATTCTCTGCGAGAGGTTTAGTTTCTGACCCCACTTGCGCGGTGACTTGCGCGTTGTTCTGAGGGGCTGGGATCGGCTTCGGCCGCCAGAGCGTCTGGACGAACTGGCCTCCGTTCTGATGAAACAAAGGCGTGCGGACGCCCGCCGACCGGCATCGTTTGATCATGTCCAGGATGCCGCTGCCGGCTTTTTCGGCATAGGTGGCAAGGAGCATGGGTTCGGCGATCAGTAGAAGCGAAAAGGACCTCCAGATTGATGGCATAACGGCGCGTTGATTTGGCATTCTGGGGTTCGCGCGAGCAGCGCAACTGGGGGGGGGCTTCGCAAGTGGGGCGCGTGGATCCAGCATGGACCGGAAGAGCGGACAAGTGAAGGTGGTGCCCCGCTGAACCGGATGCCCTGCGACATTGTTCGCCGACGCCTTATGGCGGCGGACGCGCGTCTCGCATCTGGCAGGAAACTGGTTTACGTTGAAAGAGCCATGCGTAAATGGCAGAGGCAAAGCACCACTGAGTTAGACCCGCGACTGTTGCAAAAACGGCCATGAACATAGCCGGGATGAATGCGAGGTAGAGGTTGCCTCCAAGGAAGCCCACGCCGCTCAACGTGTACATAATCCCGCCAATTGCACAGCCGAACCGACGCGGAGCACCGTGTTGGGGCACCGGCGAGGTGTGCAACAGATGCCGAAGCGTCGCATTGTAAAGGCGATCGTAGAAACTGCGAGAGGTCAACCCACCAGTCAATGTGAGCAAGCCCAAGACAATGAAGAAGCAACCACTGCCGATCCGCAACCCGGTCAGTGTGGAGATTGCAAAAGGGCAAATCGTCAAACCGAAAGGAAGAAGACCGACCGCCAGGCCAGCACTTCCGAAGGTGGCGCAACTGAGAGGAGTCCATCGCGCCAGACGACTGATCCTCTTTTCAGTGTCTACATCGTGTGGGCAAAAACCCTGCATTAAGAGCAACTCTCGCGTTTTTTTCTTCACGTCATCTTCCTTCCAGGCAGCATCCGTAAACGCGACAGTGGTGCCGCGAATTCAAGGCGAGGCTACGCCTGCGGGTGGCGAGCGTCAAGGTGCGGTGGATGCAGGAAGAACACGAGGTCGTCTTTCTGATATGGCGTGCCGGAATACTCGGCCTTCTCCAGTCGAGAGTATTTCCGAGTTCCTTCGTCTGGGCAATATCCTCCCCGCGCAGTCGCCAGTTCCCCGGGCTATTTTTCTTCGCGTAGCCCCAGCGCGCCAACATTTCCGATTGCGTAGAGCGGAAGATTGATCATCCATGACTCTTCCCGATAGTCCGACAGGGAGGTCCGGACGGCCGTCTCGGGATGGTATCTCTCGCAGAAGAACTTGAAACTCTTTGCCTGCAGGTTCTCGCCTGCCTTCACTTCGATCGGGATGACCCGGCCCTCCAGTTGCAGCAGGAAATCAACCTCGGCCGTGTTCTTCTCGTTCGCCCAGTAGCCGATGAAATCGGTCGGCAGATGTCGTAGTTGCTGCAAAACGAACTGCTCCGTCAGCGTGCCTTTGAACTCCTCGAATATCCGATTGCCGTCGATGAGTGTCCGGCTGTCCAAACCGGTCTTGGCCGCCAAGAGGCCGACGTCAACCATAAACAGTTTGAAGGCCGCCAGATTCTCGTAGGCGGCGAGTGGCATTCCAGGTTTCTCGACGCGGCAGCATTTGACAACGAGGCCACAGTCCAATAGCCATTGGATGGCGAGTTCAAACTCCTTCGCCCGCCCACCCTTCCGCAGCGCCCCATATAGGAACTTGCGATTCTCCTTGGCCAGTTGGGACGGAATGCTCTGCCAGACCATGCGAATCCGCGGCACCAAGGACGGCGGCGCATGTTTCGAGAAGTCGGTCTCGTAGGCATCCAAAAGGCGCCGTTGGACACGGCGGACCGCTTCGAAGTCCTGATTCTCCGCATAGACGGAAACGGCTTCCGGCATGCCGCCGATGAACAGATAGTGCTTCAGGTGGTCCGTGAGTCGGGGCTTGAAATGGGCGAGCACGGGCCAGTCGCGGTGCTTCAGTGTCCCGGCAAGTTCTCCCTCGCCGATGGCATGCAGATACTCCGCAAACGACATGGGTTCCAGATCGAGGAAGTCGACTTTGCCGACCGGGAAGGAGACGTGCTCGTGAAGGGCCACGCCGAGCAGCGAACCTGCAGCGGCAAGGTGAAACTGCGGCGCCTTTTCGCAGAAGTATTTTAGAGATGTGATGGCGCGATCCGCCGATTGTATCTCGTCGAAGATGAGCAGGGTTTCTCCCGGGACGATCTGAGTTTTGAATTCGATCTGAATGATCTGAAGAATTCGGTTGATGTCGAAATCCCCGGCGAAGAGCGACTGAAGGCGCGGAGCGTCCTCGAAATTGATGTAGACACATTGCCGGTAGGCGGTACGCCCGAACTCCTGCAACAGCCAGGTCTTGCCGACCTGCCGTGCCCCGCGGACCAGCAACGGTTTTCGATGCGGACTCTCTTTCCATCGGATCAAATCGACCAAACGCTCTCTTTTCATGCCATGCCTCCTGTTAAATGCCCACACCTGTAGCAGAATCCAACACCGGCAACAACACTTTCTTCCGGAACTATAGCTATGTTGGGCGCATTTTTATCGGCATAAACAGGGTGTGGACGGACTGTTGCTACGTTCGAGACGCCTATAATAGCAGCGGGAACTTGTGGGTGGTTTGGGGCGTGCGTGGATGCGGTGGTAGTGGCGAGGGCGGCCAGTCTGGTCCAGTTGAACTCCGTACGCCAGCGGTCCAGTTCCTGTCCCGCCGCGCCTGCGCGGACAAAAAAGGCCACCTAGCGACCGGCACGCAGCCGCTCATCGATCAACCGGTACTCCCATTGTTCCAAGTCCGCCGCCGTGGCCGAGTCGTAAAAGTTGCGGAACCAGGCGGTACGGCTGGGCGCGCACTGCGGAGGCGGCGACGGTCGCGTCTGGCGGTTCGCCGGTCTCGGTTGGCGGCGCCGGCAGGGCCAGCGGCGACTTCACGTCCATGGCGGGCAGGGCGGCGAAGTTGCTCGCGAGGCGGGAAATCAGCGCGCGGTCGAACTGCGCGTAACGCCTCACCCTTTCCGGATTCTGATTTTGATTGCCGAGGCGACGGGCTTCCCGGCAACTAAAATCAGATAGCCGCCGCCGCCTGCGCCGCTCAGCTTCCAGCCGATCGCTTCATGCCGGTACAAATCGATCTGCTCCTGAACGCCTTCCGCCAGCATTCCGGGAAACATGGCGATTTGTGCTTCAAAACCCTGAGTGAGCGATTTTCCGAACGCCTTCAGGTTTTGGGCATTGATGGCCCGCCAACATTCATCTGCCGCTTTGCTGAGGCGCGCCGCTCCCGCCTCATCGATACGGGTATTTTCCAGAACGTTATAATCCGATAACCGGGGATAGAGCGGGATCATGTAGAGGTTGGCCTCAATCCAGGACAGAATCTCTTCACTGTGGACAGTTTCAATCGAAGCGGGCCAATACTCCCCCCGGTCGTACCATAATTTATTCAGGCCCGGCATGACGATCCCCAGGGAATCCTGAGACCCGCTCACGTACTTGGTCCCCGGTGGATTTTCGAAGCAGAAAAGGGTTTTGGCCAGCTTCTCCTTATCGCCGGCGGGAATGTTGGTCTGCCACAACTCCACGGCTTTTTTCCGGGAACTTGTCGCCATTCCGCTGCGGTCATTAAAATCATAATCCGGCTCGATGGAAATCGTGATCACCGGCCCGGCAACGAACTTCGAGACATACGGCTGATCCAGCCACCCCCCGCACAGGTCGATACGATAGGGAATCAGGCATTCCTGCCGGAGCGCAGTCGTTGACCGACTGGGCAGATTGGCATGAGGAATTCTTTTGCTGATGATGTACTCAATCCCCAGCTCTTTCGCAATCCGCTCTTTTTCCGGACTATTCCCGTCTTCATTCACAAAGAAATAATCAGGCCGCAACTCCCGCAGCTCTTTTTCAAAATCAAGCAGGCCGCTGCCAGAACTGATCCAGGCTTGCTTGACCATTTTCAGCGAGCTCACCATATAGAGCCGTTCATCGTCTGAATTAATGGTTTTCCGGGCTTTCAGTTCATAGACCGTTTTGCTCGAACCAATGCCAACATAAAGATCACCCAGTTGCGCCGCCTCTGCGAAAAAGGCCACGTGCCCGCTGTGCAACATGTCGTAACACCCCGATACAAATACTTTCTTGGCCATAGAACTCCCAAACTTCAAATTGTTCGATCCGGTGATAATAATCACGAAACATAAAATCTGAAATGTTTTTTTGGAGTGGAGGCACCGAAGACCAGGCCATCAGCCCCTTTGAGCATGAGAGTCGACACTCATTGACCGTTCTGTCTTATACTCGCTCAAGCCCGACTGACGATCAACGCGAACAAACCAAAGCGCAGCCTTGCCTTGTTCATGACCAGACCTGTTCCGCCACGGTCCGCACCAGTTTTACCCATCGGCCCATGCGGGTAATATCGCCTTCAATCGTTTCCACATCCTTCAAGTGAATATGCGGATAACCGCCTTTACAAGCCGCCAAGCCGCCGCCAATGATGCGGCGCACCCGGTCTTCATTGTACCCATAGCACACCATATCGGTCGGATTGGGCCGCCATGAAATGGCATAATCCGCACCAATCTGCTGCGCACAGAGAGCGACATCGGCCACGGGGGTAACGGCTATGCTGCGCAGGTTTTTCAGGGGCCGCAACATGTTGATCTTGCGGCCCAAGTCTTCGCAGCAACCATAATGCACCAGCCCAAAGTGCTCATAAACCGGCTTCTGGTATTGGAACATAAATTCGTCATGGAACTCAGGCGAGATCAGCGTGTATTCCTGGGCAGCACAAAAGCCCCAGATATCCTTACGGCGCCTTGGCCCGCTATTGGGTCGGGGTCGCTCCAAGGCATCCGAATAACACATGGCCTGGTTCCGGCCGGAGGTCAACGTGTAATGCCCTGCCTCCTCGGCCTCGCGGTTATTCGCCAAAATGCCATCCCTCATGAATGCCAGCAGGCGATGAAGTTCCTCTGGATACTCATACATATCCATCATGAGCGTCTCCAGCCCTCGCAACTTGGCGATACTGGTGGAAATATCTGCAGAAAAACCGCTGTAGGCGGGGCTGCGCAGGACATCAATCTCAAGCAGGTCCCCGATGGCGCTCGAAAGGCGCTCGAAATCGCGAGCCGTTGCCACCTCATCCACCTCATGATGAGTCATCCTTAATTTCGCCATATCATCCCAACTCTTGAGTGGCGGATCGTAAGCGGCAGCGCCGCCTTCTACTCCGGCACTGTGCATGGACTCTGCAACCCCCCAGGACGATCCCCACCCGCCCTTGACCGTGGCCCCCACGGCAATCCACGGCTCCTGGATGGTGTCATCGCCCACCCTTTCATGTTGGAAAATCCGCATCCTGAGTTCGCGTTCATGGATGCGGAAGAAGGGATCTTCGCACTGCATGCGATCATCCCCGAAAACTTCGCGGCACCAGACATTCCACATGCCATAGGTCGCCAGAATCGGCACACGGGTTTTTTTGAGACTGAAATGATCTGTCCACAGTTGGCGTTTTTCCTCCTGGATG
>JBAXJV010000194.1:0-5705 GCA_037137675.1 bacterium
ATGCCTTTAAATTCCGGTTTTATTGAGTAATATTCGTAAACTCCCTGCCAGCGTTTTTCCGTCTGCTTCTTGGATCCCTCGCCGGAGGAGTCCAGGAGCGCCGCCATCTCGGTGGAAACCATTTTGGCCATCACGACATTCACATTGACCAGATCCAGCAGTTCCACCATCACGTCTTCTACGCGGCCGTCGAAAGGCGAGTAGATATCATAGGTGTCCTGGGCGGTGGACAGCCCCGTCACCTTGGTGTAAACTTCCAAGTCGTCCTTTTTAATAACCTGTTCTGTTTGGCCCACCGTCACGGGCGGGGCGGGTTCGGCCGCCCGGGAGAGCGGAACCGCCATGAATAGCGCGGCGATAAGCGTCACAGTTTTATGATGTTTGTTTAGCATTGGTTTTTATAAAGGCTTCCCAGGTCCATGGCATCCTGGCTTTGAATATTTTAGCTATGGCGTTTGCGTACTCCTGTATTTCCATTTGCGCGTGCGCGTCCATCCTCAGAGAGAGAAAATTCATCAGGCTGCGCGCATTAACGGTCCAGTGAAATTGGGTGTATTGGGCCACGGGGAGCGCCATGCGTGCCATCTCGCGCGCCACGCCGAGTGTTGCCGTCCAAAGCGCTGCAGCAGAGAGCAGCACGGCAGCGACGCCAATAGTGTACCGCAAGACCACCTCAAGGCGCCCCACTGGAGTGCCGTCGCCGTGCAGTACTTCAGGAAGTCCCCATGCTGTGAGCAGCAACAGTCCCAGCCCGGCGGCGAGCAATCCTGAGCGGACAGCCTGCCGCCAGGTGACGAGTGCGATGGCTAGCAATTTCGGCATGGCTGAAGGTTTACTGTTGATTTTTGCTCAAGCTTCCTTGCAGGAACGGGGCCAGCGCTGCCATCGGACGTGAACCAGAGGGGTTAGTTTCGCTATTGTCGGCCTTTACGACGGTCTCTACAAAAAAGTTTTCCAGTGTACAGGCCGGGTAGTCCAGTGCAGCGTCCGCACCGCTGTATGTGTGAATCAGCTTCTGAATTGCCGCCAGATCATCTGGCGCGGGTTCTGGAAAGGTCAGGCGGCAGGTGTGGTCCAGTCGCAGCAGTTCGTTGACGGCCCCCGTGACTGTGATGCGGCCGTGAAGCAGAATTGCCACACGGTCGCAAACGTCCTGCATGTCAGCCATGCGGTGGGAGGATACCAGCACCGTCGTGCCACGCCGCGCGAGGGTCAGGATCAGATCTTTGACTTGACGGCAGCCGAGAGGGTCGAGCCCGGAGGTAGGTTCGTCGAGCAGCAACAAATCAGGGTCACCCAGCAACGCCTGCGCCAGTGCCACGCGGCGGGCCATGCCCTTTGAAAATTCGCTGACCGGACGGTCGGCGGCGTGGGTCAAGCCGGTCATGTCCAGCAATTGTCCGATGCGGTCGCAAGCGGTGGTGCGAGTCAGGCCCTGCAGGTCGGCGAAAAATCGCAGCAGTTCGCGGGGCGTTAAGTGGCGGTAGAGGTATGATTCCTCCGGCAGGTAACCAGTGCGCTCACGGACAGTGCGATCATCAGTGGCTCGTCCAAAAACCTGCACGTTTCCAGAGCTTGGGCGCAGCAGTCCGAGGATGGCTTTGAGCGTAGTGCTTTTCCCGGAGCCATTTGGTCCGAGCAGGCCGAAAATTTCTCCGGCCCTGATTTCAAAGGATATTCCTCGCAGGGCGAGGGATACGGGTCGCCCCCAAAAGTCACGGAAAGTGCGTGTAAGATTGCGGACAGAAACTACCGCAGTGGAAATTTCCGGCTGGCTGTTTAATTCCTGCAGATAATTTGTTTTCATCTTCCCACCACATTCCACGCTTATCAGAGCGTTTTTGAACGGAAAAGCAAGATTCCGGTCACGCCCCAGGCGAGCGCCAGCATTACGGCATAAGTTGCGGCGGCCGGCAGTGCGGCGAGCGTGTCGCCGGCTGAGAGCTCGCCGGCCGACCAGAATATCTGCCAATCCGGCAGCGCTGCGCGCAACAATGCGGCGAGAGCTGGCGGGGCTACGGCCGTGACGGGGCGTACCACCAGCCCGCCGGCGAGCACCGCAAGCGTACATGCGATCAAGGCGGGTGTGGCGAGACGTGTGGCCAGCGCGAGCGCCATAAAAACGGCGGGCAGGAAGGCCAGCGTGACAAGCAAACCGCCGGCCAGTGCACTGGCCGGACAGGTTGCGGCGAGTCCGATCCACTCTCCGCTGTCACTCAGAGAGGTGGCCAGCAGGGCTGCGGCTGGCAGGCTGACGGCGAGTCCGAGCGTGGCGTCAGCGACGAAGTTCCGACGGCCAAGCCGTGAGCCCAGCATGGCGCCGGCAAGTGCTGCGAGCGGGGCGCCAACTGCCAAGCCGACAGCCAGCCTGTTGTAGGCGAAGTCTTGTGGTGCGGCTTCCCCGGTTAGCGTGGCTGTGGCGATGGCGCTGACGGAGAAGAGCAATAAAACCCCTAGAATGCCCAGTGCCGTGGCGGCTAAATATCCGATGCGTCCGAGTGCACGTCCGACTACAAGACTGGCAGCGCCACTAACCAATGCACGCCCAAGCGTGACTTGCGCACCATAGGCGGCGAGCAGCAGGCCGAAGAGCAGATGAAACGCCAAAGCGCCTTCGCGCGCCAACCGTGCCTGACCGCCCATTTGATGCGCGGTCAGCATCGGCAGCATCAGTCCGGCCAGTAGAGCGCTAAGGATCAGCATCAAGCAGACCGGTTCGCGTAACATCTCGCGCGCCGTAAGACCCGCAATGGCACCTGCGGAGCGCCAGACTGAAACAGGTTGCTGCATGGCTTCTCTGTAACTGAATATTCAATATCCAACAAGGATTTTCCAAGTGCATGAAAGCCCGCGTTATGCGCGGGTAACAGCCTGCAGCCTGAACCGCAAGAGCTTTGGCGGCTTTGTGGGACGCGAATGGATTAAGATTATGATCAGGATCAGGGGCAGAGCAGGTGCCGCTGGCATTCGGGTGGCTTGCAGTGCAGTAGTTGATATGGTAGCACAGGCGACGGGTAACGCCCCTTGGGAGAAGATTCAGTATGTGTATGAAAAGGTGTTGGTGGTTGGCGATGGCGGTAGTGGCTGTTTTATCCTGGCCGGGGCAGGGAGCAATCAAGACGATTGCCCGCGATCCATATATCGGCGCGATTGTGACTGATGCCGATAGCGGCAAAGTCATTCTGGAGGTCAATGCCGATGCGCCAGCCTATCCAGCCAGCGTTTGTAAGCTCATGACGCTGATGGTGGTTTTGGATCATCTAGACAAGTGTGTCTTGCGCACGAACGATATGGTGCATGTAACCAAAGAGGCGGCCAGGCTTGGAGGGTCGCAGGTATTTCTTAAAGAGAACGAACAATTCACGGTGGAAGAGCTGCTTTACGCATTAATAGTGCAGTCGGCCAACGATGCGGCGACAGCGCTGGCGCTGCATGTAGCGGGATCGAAGGATGCATTTGTGTCGCTGATGAACCAGCGCGCTGTTGCGCTGGGGATGGTCCATACGCGGTTTAGCTCAGAACACGGGCTGCCGCCCGGCGTGGGTCAGCAGCCCGATGTTTCCACGGCGCGCGATCTAGCGCAGTTGTCATTTGAACTGGTCAAACGGCCAGACGTCTTGCGCTACTGCTCAACCAGAGAATATGGCTTTCGCGGCGGGTCTTTCGTGATGCGGACGCATAACCACCTGCTTGGGAATGTGAATGGGGTGGATGGGCTCAAGACCGGTTGGTGGCCGGCGGCAGGCTATTCGATGGCAATTACCGCCAAGCGCGCCGGGCGCCGGGTGATTGTTGTAACTCTTGGCAGTGCCGATCGCTTGGCGAGAGACAAGGTGGCGACCGAATTGCTGGCTCGCGGATTCGCCAATTTACCAAAACTGCCGCCTGTTCAAGCGGTGTTGACCAATGCAGTTGCCGTATCGAACGCGCCGACGGTTAAAGCGCCAGCCGCGCCGGTTGCCACAGGCCACAGGCGCTCCTGGTTAGTTGTCGTAATCGTGGCGCTCGGCATACTGGTGATCAGCATGGCAGTCCGCATGCAGCTGCGTCGCCGTATGGACTAGCTGGCTACTGAGGCGGAAGATTAAGCGCGACGGCCTGACCGTTCGGGATTAGCCTGACCCCGATAAGGGTGCAGCGGATCGAGCCGATCCGCAGTCCGGTTTGTGTAACTACGGGGGCTTGTTGCCAGTTTAGATTACGTCTGGTGTCATCCAGCAAGCCTGCGAGACCGGCCTGTTTTGTGACCACGCTTAAATCGGCAGCCCACAATGTGAAGGCTTTGCCATGGCCATTGCCGTCTGCCATGGGCCGCGCCCGCACGCGGCGCGTCTTTAGTTCGTGCCCCATCACCGTGAGCTGTTTTTGATCGGTGTCGGCGCGCAATTCATAGGAGACCATGGCGCCCTCCGTGATCAGTTGCACGCGCGTGGGCTCATTTTCGCCTGACGCAGGAATCCCAAAGCCAAAAAATAAACCCAACAAGTTAAGCATGCTGCGCCGCTGGTCGTTATTCGATCCGGCGCCTGTCAGGTTCGTGCTGACCGTGCCGGCGATGTGGTCCGTATGTTGAAATAGCGGAATGTCGCCTTCCAGGCTGTAGGATTCATCCAGCAAGGTCCGTGTATCACTGAAAACGCCCCGGAAAGACTCGCGGATCTGTTTTACATAGCGCAGCGGTTTGATATCAGGGGTGGCCATGACAGCCGTCATTGAATTGTGCAGGACGACGCGGCATGAAGTGCCTGGTTTATCCGGCGTATCAACCCGGAAGACAGCCAGGCAGGCCGGTTGATCGCCCCGTTCGCCCTGCCATACGCCTTCGGTTACCATCAGATTCGCCTCGGCCATCTGGCACAGTTCCAAAGCGAGCATCCGGTAAGTTACGCTGTATGTAAGGCAAACGGTTGGCTTGAGAGGGCGAAAATGGCGGGTAAGTTCGCTGGCGGGATTTCCAACATCCGCCGCCATAACGCTTGCTACGCAAGCCGCCGAAAATGTCAGCAATGAAATGAACTTCATGTAAATTTATATTATCAGAACCTGACTTGTGGTGCAATGGGCGATTTGATATTATCGAACCTTCACGCTGGCAATGACCAGAGTGGGAAGGAACAATAACCATGCCTGCTTTCGAAATTCAAGATGTCATGAAGATGCTGCCGCACCGCTTCCCGTTCCTGCTGGTGGACCGCGTGCTGGAGTGCGACGACGAGAAACGTATTGTGGCTATTAAGAACGTGACGGTAAACGAGCCCTTTTTCCAAGGGCATTTTGTGGGAAACCCTGTGATGCCGGGGGTGCTGCAGATCGAAGCCATGGCGCAGACCGGAGGCATTTTAATCAGCCGGATCCACCAGCAAAATTCGCGGCTGCCGTACTTTATGGCAATTGACGATTGCCGGTTCCGGCGCGTAATCCGGCCGGGAGATCAGATGCGGATTGAGATGTCGGTAATTGCCTCCAAGCGCCGCGTTGTGAAAATGCTTGGCAAGGTGACGGTGGACGGCCAATTAGCGACCGAGGCGACCATTATGTGCATGGTGACCGAAGAGGTGATCGGCGCATGAGCGGAGTGCATCCGATGGCGGTGGTGATGCCTGGTGCCACGCTGGGAGCGGAGGTCGAAATAGGCCCGTTTGTTTTTGTTGGTCCACACGTCACGCTCGGGGATGGTGTGCGGATTATGCCCCACGCCTACCTTG
>JBAXJV010000195.1:0-5666 GCA_037137675.1 bacterium
TGCGCGTAGGCAGGTCTTTTAATTCTCGTTCAAACTTTAGTATCCGGCAATCACGTTCCTGGATGGTCGCAAGTTTCTCGATCATTGCTTTCACCAGCACCTCGATTCCAAACCGACACGGGGAAAACCTTAAATCTACTATTTTCCAAACAAGACGTCAATCTCATAGAATAGAAAAAAACAGTTTCACTATCGCTGACAATTCCGTATAGTTCCCGTTCCTGCTTATTCGGGGCGTAGCGCAGTCTGGTAGCGCGTTTGGTTCGGGACCAAAAGGTCGAGGGTTCAATTCCCTCCGCCCCGACCATTTCCTGATTTTATCTGAATTGCTCCCTGCCACAACTCCGGCATTTGGATTGCCGGGAGGCGGCTTTAAGCTTAACTGAGGCAGGCGGCAACAGGAATCGTGCGTCAGCGCGGCGGAACCACCACTTCAGGTGAGAAACCGCTGATGTCAAACCCCCTCTTGAGCCAGTCATCCACGATCAGGTTCCAAGGGTTGTCTGGCGGGAAAACTTTTAGCGTGCCGCAAATCGCATCCGCCTCGGGCTTATTGAACATCACGGGTTTTGTCATCGCTGGCATCTTGACGGCTTGTGCGTAATCCGTCCGCGCCGGATCACCTGGCAGCGATTGCGTCTGTGCGACTCCTGCCGAACACGTAAGAGCCACGGCACAGCATCCGTGCACCCACCCTCCGCAGATATGTTGCCTGCCGTTGCAAAAATGCGACTATGGCGAAGAGTACACCGCAATCAATCGCCGATTCCGGGGCCTTGGCTGCCATAAAAACAGATCGGCGGCAGTTTGGCATTCCGTATGCTAGAAATATATTCAACCTCAGGTTGGAAGTGTTAAAGGATGGCGATAAGCCAACAAATCCCAGCTTCTGACCGAATGGCGGGAGCCCGGTCTTTGGATCGGGTTCTTCAATTTTAAAAAATAAACCGCAAAACTATAGTTGGAATAGCGAGTATTATTTGAAATACTCCCGCTGGCCGTTGGTTGAATGAAATATTCAGCCAGCTGGATCGTCTTAATAATTGAAGGAATGAGGTGTCTCATGAATGCACAGAAGCTTTTTCGTTCGGTTTTGATTGGAACGTTGGGTGTTTCGCTGATTTCGGCAACGCCGGCATTTGCGCAACGCGGCGGCGGCGGGCAACGCGGCGGCGGCGGGCGTGGTGGCAGCCAGAGTTACGGCGGAAATCATGGCGTGCAAAATTATGGTGGCCATGGCAGTCAGAGTTACGGTGGCAATCGTGGTGTACAAAGTTACGGCAATCGGGGCTCTTGCAACAACAATGGCTCGTTTTGGGCAGGCGCTGCTATAGCTACCATCGCTGCGGCTGCGATTATTGCGCAGCCGATTTATGCACAGCCAATTTTCGCACAGCCGGTAGTATATGTGCAGCCGCAACCGGTGTACGTCCAACCTCAGCAGGTTGTATATGCACGCCCGGTGTATGTTCAACCTCAACAGGTGGTGTATGCGCAACCTCAGCCTGTGTACAGCTACTATCCCACATCGCCATACTACTCACATCGCAATTGGTAGAGCTGCCCAGGGCAGGGCGAGATGTCTCGCCGAAGAGTTTTATGCCTGAAAAAGGGTGTCTGGCAGGAACCTGTGTCGCTTAACTGGACATGGTGTTGGAGCAGACAGGGGCGCGGGTTCTAGTGTCAGTGTTCCACCAGTACACGCAGAAATTGCAGCTCGGCATTTTGATTGATCTGCATGACGTTCTCTGGCGGAGAGGCGGGAATACTTTTTTCAACCGCCTCGAAAATTCCTGCAGGGGTTTTCGCAGCCAGAACGCTATAGTTTTTGTTGCTCGCACTCTGCCAGCGCATGAAAAGCATGCCGTTATTCATCTCAAGCCGCTGTATGATCAGTACTGACTGAGCGTTGTCTGGCTCAGTATTTGCAATTGATTCGGCGAGGTTGTTCATACCGTCGCGATCAGGGTCGGCCAGCGGGTCTTTACCGGTTGCCCCGAAATAAAGCTTTTCCCAGCCATCCGCAATACCGTTTCCATCCGCATCCTTGACCGTCATCAATAGGGACTGCGTCGCAGGTACGGAGAGAGTATCATCAGCTCCATTCAGGTTAGCCGACGCCAGGCTGCCCAGAGCCACTGTGCCGCGAGCCGAAAGCGGAACTTTGAGGGTGTAGTTAAGAACGAGCGGGTTTGGGAACTCTGCACTGCCTACCCAGAGCACATCACCGCTCTGATCTATTTCCGGCTTGCTTTCACCACTGACCGCAATGATCTGCCACCCGGTCGGCATAACCGGCTTCCAACTCAAGGAGAGCAGCCGGTTGGTATAGGTCATGGCGCAACTCACAGTCACGGTGCCGCCCGCATCATATTCAACCGGACCGGTCTGTGTAAGCGTTGCTCCGAGCATCCTTGGGCTTAGAGGGCGTAATTGGCCGGTCTCCCCTGCCCCGTAGCCATCAACAGTTGAGGCATTCACATGATAAGCACCGCCGCCCCACCCCAGGTAGCGGTGGCATTCCAGTTTCCTGTCACACTGGCAATTCGCGCAGCAGCGTTCACACGGGACGGGGCAAAAAGCACTAAACAAATCACGCTCAGGAAAATCGCCGAACGCCCCGTGGTCCAGATATTCTTGAGTGATTTATTCATGATGTTGTATTAAGCACGTTTGGTATAGAAATCCAGGTGCCGGATCAGATCATCTTCGCTGAATGGCTTAATCAGATAACCACGTATGCCAAGCTTGAACATTGCATCAATCACCTGCCGATTCACATGCGCAGTGACCAGAATTGGTTTCGTGCGCAGCGGACGTTTCAAATTCCGCATAAACCAAAGGCCGTCGTGGTCCGGCATATTGAAGTCAACCAGCGTATAATCAAAACTCCCGCTCTCCGCCAACGGCAACGCGTCTACGGCTTTTTCAATTCCACAAGCCGCGTGGCCGTTTCGGTTCAGGGTCGCTACGATTTGCTCTCTGAATTGCTTATGGTCATCCAGCACTATTATGTTCATGGGTCTATTATCAAAAAAAGGGCAGAATTAGACTATCAGGAAAAAGCTTAGAAAGGCGGTCGGAAACCCTTAGGGGAGGGTTAACTGGCAGGCAAACAGATGGTTACGGTGGTGCCCTTACCGGGAGCAGACTCAATTTCAAGCTGCCCGGCCATTCCTTCCAGACGCTGGCGAATGCTGAAAAGTCCAAAGCCGCCGGAACGGCTGGGCTTCCGGACTTTTTCGGCGGCAAACCCTTTGCCATTGTCATTGACAGAAATCAACAGGCCGTTATCGCGGTGATTTACTGACACGTAAATTACGCATGGCCCGGCGTGTTTGATCGCGTTCATGATCAGCTCCCGGATTGACTCGAACAGCAATCCGCGAAGCGAATGCGGCATGTATTTCTCCTGCCCGATGTCTTCTACAATCAGCTGTGCGCCATGCTTGGTTTTTAATTGGCTGGCAAACTCATTTAATGCGGGAATCAGACCAAGCTCGTAAAGTAGCGGAGGGGTTTGATCGGACATGACCATACGGCATTCGTCAATTGTCGTATTGAGCAAGCTGCGTAGCTGAAGCAATTGACCGGGTACGGCCTGGCTTTGCAAATCGCTTTGTGCTTGCGTGATCAGCCCCAGGCGAAGGGTTGCAAGAGAAAGGTCTTGAAGGATCGTGTCGTGAATGTAACTCGATATACGCCAGCGATCTTCTTCTTCGGTGGCGGTCAGCCGTTCCGCGAGATTCCGCAGCCGCTGCTGATAAATCAAAGATTCCGCCTCCAACTGCCTGCGCGCCGTGACATCAGTGCCTATGCAGAGAATCTCGACCAAACGTCCCTGTTCATCGCGGACGGCACGATTTGCCCAATGGATCCAGACCAAACGGCCATCTTTGCAGACATTTTCGTTCTCGTTGTGCCCGTGTTGTTCGGGGTTTTCGGTGATTTGTTTCAGCATAGCGTGCAGATCACGTCCGTCGGAATCGGTCGCCGGGGTGATTGTATCGCGCACATTCTTTCCCAACACCTCCTGCGCTGTGTAGCCGAAAAAAAACTGGGCATACTCGTTGAAAAACGTAATGTTATGTTCCGGCGTGATTCGCATGATAATGCTGTTGGCGTTCTCCACCAACTCGCGGTATTTCCGTTCGCTCTCGACTTGAGTTTTCTGCATCGCACGCAGTTCAGAGATGTCCCGCAGTGTCACTACAAAGGCCCCCGGCTTGCCGTCGGGATTACGAATGCAAGAAAACGCTGTGATTACCGGGACCCTCGTGCCGTGTACGTTGAGGGTAAAAAAGGCTGACACCCGTCCATCACCGCGCAGCGCACGGCGCAATACCTCAAGCACTAAGTCACGTTCGTGCTTCATGACAAAACTGCAGAGGAAGTCGTCAATCTGGCGGTTAACGTTTACGCTTGCAGGCTGACCTGTCATAAGCTCAGCCGCAGGATTTACCGATAAAATCATTCCGGTCATATCCACGACCAGCACTCCGTCGCCAATGGCTTCAAGAACATCAACGGCTGTTCGCGAAGCCGCCACAATTGCCAACGCTTCCTGTTCCCGCTCGAAGGCCTCCTGCGCTGCTTGTTCAGCGGCGCGATTAGTCGTGACATCCCGGCCATAGATATTGGTGTACCCGCTGTCCGGGAAAGGCGCGCAGGTGATTACATAAAGGCGATTGGCACAGGCAATTTCAGTTTCGCTGTTTTGCCCTGAAGCAAGCGCTGCCAAAGCTGGCTGGCGCAATAACTCAGGGGCCCTCTGGCCTATACCACTGTTCAGCGCAGACAACAGCATCAGTGAGGCAGGGTTCGCGTATACAATCATGCCGCCCGCCATAATACGCAGCACCGCTGATGGATCTTCATCAGGGAAGCGGGCCAGAGATTGCATCGCATCTTGAATTTCCCGGCTCTCGGTGATATCGCTGATTACAATCCTGTAAGCAGGCAGGTCGACTGACTCAGGACGCGAGTCAGGGCCAAAACGTTCCATCGCAGTTGTTACAAGCTTTGCCCAGAACACCGTCTGGTCCTTTTTGATAATTCGCAGCTCGCAGGCTTGCAAAACGCCGGTTTGATCCAGCTTTTTACGCTGCCGGTAGTAGAGCTCCTGATCATCATTCACAATGAACTGGGAGACATTATGCTTGACCAGCAGTTTTCTGGGAAAGCCCAACAATGCGGCAGCAGCCAGGTTGGCATTCAGAATCTGCCCCTTGTCACTGACGGTGAAATATCCTACCGGCGCAAGATCGTAGAGGTCGAAATAGCGCGCCCGCTCGGCGGCCAATTCCGTCTGTGTCCGGCAGAGCTCCTCGTTCTGCATCTCCAGCTCAATTTGATGCACCCGCAGTTCATGAAGCATCAGGCGGGTTGCTTCAGGCGACTGGGGCTCTGCAATTACCGGTAACGAAGCAATTTTCGCCTCTGCCTGCCTGCGCAACTTGTCTTTTACATGCATAGACATCAAATTGTTATCTAGCTTGACTGATTGGCGCATAACACATACATCACGGATACTCTTTGCTGTGTTATATCTGTATTCCATGAAAAGCGCGAGCGAATTTCGTTACAAATGGTAATGGGTCAGTCACGTGGTGGGATTATGGTAGGGCGGCATCGCCGAGGCCGCCGAGCGTGGTGCAAGCGGGCGG
>JBAXJV010000196.1:0-5535 GCA_037137675.1 bacterium
GCAATTTCCAACGCTCCTTCGTCCGGTGCCGGGGAATCAGTGACTTGGATCTGGCCGCCTGATACCAACCACCTTGTCCGCGTGCGCCGTGACCGGGCCCTGGACGAATGGTGGGTGTCTGAGCGCGATTGGCGCGCGGCGCTGGTAGTTGGCGAAGGCAGAACGTGGCGCGACGCCCTGGCTCCCGCCGCTTATCGCAAGCGCGTTCTGCTGGCAATTCCATCCAGCGATATCCACCGCGTGACGCGCTGGAGCGACGGGCTGGAGGAAACCTTGGTTTGCGAACGCGGTAGTTGGACGGTACAGAGCCCGGCTGGCGGGCGGGTATCCCGAGAGGCCGTCGCGGCTATGACAAATTGGCTGGCCGCGCTTTCAGTAGTGCGCTTTGAACATCTCGACGCGGGCCGGTTGGCAGGGGCTGGACTAGAACGGCCGGCGTTGCGTTTGGCGATCGGACTTACTGGCGCGAGCGGCATTGAAAAGAATCTGGTGCTTGGCGGAGAGACCGGCGGCGGCGTCTATGCTGCCGTACACGGCCAGGACGACGTGGCCGTGATTCCCGTGGCGGCAGCGGAAGCGTTGCGCCGCGACATCGTGACGTGGTAGACGCGTGTTAATAATGGATAAGCAACATTCGAGTTTTCAAAAAAGAGCGCAGCTACCGGCATATGCAGGAGTGACGCCGGGCTGGCTTGCCAGACAGGCTGGGCTTTTATTGCTGGCCGCTGTAGCGCTGTCCGTATTTGGAATGACAGTCGTGGGGCTGCCTCCCGCATTGACGAGGCGGCTGATGGCGCATCTGGAATCGGCGGGGCTCGTGCTTGAAACGTCCACCGTCAAACTGGATTTAGGTGGTGGCGTGGTGGCCGATCGAGCGGCCCTTTACGCGCGCGGTGTGCCTGGCGCGCCGCTGGTCGAAGCGCGGCGCGTGCGCCTGCGTTTTGATCTGCCCGCACTTTTGCGCGGCGCGCCGGGATGGCTGCGCTCAGTAACCGTGGATGGCGGGGTGATCCGAACGCCGCGGAATGGTAGCGATGCAAACCGCCGCGCAATTTTGAGCGCTCTGCCTCCGCGCGAATACCGCATTGAGTTGCGCCACAGCGAAGTTTTCGGCGTTACGGTTGAGTGGTTGACGGCGCATGTCCGTGCGCGCGGCGCAAATATTGCAATCACCCGGCTTCAGGGCCTGCTCGGCACTGGCCGCGGACGCGGGTCGGTGAACGGCCACGCGACGATCAGCGACGATGGCACGCTGAGTGCCCGCCTGGAGACGGACTTCGATCCCCATGTGCTGGATCCTATTGCTCGACGTCTGTCCGGGAAAGACGCAACCATGCTGAGCCGTTTTACATTTATGGAAAGTCCGCCACATTGTGTGTGGGACTTTAGCGGAGCACCCGAAGGCATTTACCGGCTGTCCATGGATTTTCAAGGCAATCGCTTCCGCTACCGCGGTGAACCAGTGGCCTTTGCCGCAATGCACGGAGTTTTCGAAGGCGGGCCCGTTACGAACCGCATGCGACTCGACCCGCTGCTATTTGTGTTGGGTGAACAGACTTCCCGCGGGACTTTAAGCGTTGATTGGGAAACTAAGGAGGCCGAGTTTGAGCTGGCATCCGACGCCGATCCCGGTGCCCTGGCGCGGCTCGTGGGATGGGACCACACCTTTACTGCGCAAGCCGTGCGCGGCGGCGGGGGGGGCCGCGTTGTGGCGGGCGGGCGGGTGGCCTGGACAAATCCGGCGCGTAACGACGCCACGCTGCGGTTGGACGGAGTGAGCCTTTCCATCAGCGGGCTGCTCGCGGAATCATGTGTTCTGGATTTGCGCCTGCAGGGGGTGACTAACCGTGTGAACGAACTGCGCGGCCGCCTATACGGCGGCACCTTTACGGGGTCCGGCTGGATTGAGTCAGGACATGGCGAGGACGACACCGCCCGGCTGCAGATGCATCTGGAAATTCTGCACGCCGATTTGCAGGGCATGTTGCGTGATGTCACGCGCCCGCCGCCTGTTGGCCCCATTCAGGGCAGGGTTTACGGGACGCTTGACATGGCAGGGCTGGTGGTCTCCAATCGTGTGCGCGTTGTGGATGGTGACGGCACGCTGCGCATCAAGGACGGGCAGCTCTTCCGGCTGCCGCTTTTCGGCCGCTTTACAGAATCCATGAGCCGCTCGGTGCCGGGCGTGAATTGGGCTTCGCGCACAACCGATCTGCGGGTGCCATTCACGATCCGCGACGGCGTGGTAAGCACAGAAGACGCCTTTCTTGAAGGCGATGTTGTCGCGCTGACGGCACGCGGCACATACCGTCTTGCAAACGGAGAACTGGACGGCGTGGTTCAGGTCAAGCCGCTGCGCGGCGGCGGTTTGATCGCAGGAGCCTTGCGCGCGATGGCCTATCCCGCCAGCAAACTTTTTGAGTTTCAAGTGGACGGCACGCTAGGCGCGCCTGTCTGGACTTTGCGGCACTGGCCGGATGGCGGGGAGGAGCCACCGCCGGGCCCTGCTGTAAACGAGGTGCCGCCGGGTGATGACGCGGGCAAGCGGCCGCTGCGCGGGAGGGCGGGGTGATGCCAGATGCTCACGGCCGGGCCTCGTTTTTCATACACACCTATGGCTGTCAGATGAATGTGCGTGACTCGGAATCCGCTGCCGCCCTGTTGCAAAGGCACGGATTTACGCCGGCTGCTGACGCGCTTGCGGCTGATGTGTTTCTGGTCAATTCATGCAGCGTGCGCGGCAAAGCCGAAGACAAATCGCTCGGAAAATTACAGCTGATTATTTCCCGGCGTCAACAGGCCGGCCGCGGCGGGGTTGCAGGAATCTTCGGCTGCATGGCCCAGCGGCTGGGCGCGGCGCTGCCGCAGCGCGTGCGCGGCCTGGACGTTGTTATTGGCACCCACCGTCTGTCATCGCTGCCGGGCGCATTGCGCGCGGCACTGGCCGGCGCCGGGCCGGTCGTGAATGTTGAGGAGGATCACGACGGGCTTGAGGCGCTCAGCGGTCATTTGCCGGGCAGTGTTTCGGCTTACGTGAACATTCTTTTCGGGTGCGACCGTGGTTGCGCTTACTGTATCGTACCCCGCGTTCGCGGACACGAACACAGCCGGACGATCGCTGACGTGCTCGACGAGGTGCGCGCGCTGGCGGCCGGCGGCGTGCGTGAGGTGACGCTGCTAGGTCAAAGCGTGATGGCCTACGGCCGCGCAAATCCGGTGCTGCCGGATGGCTGGGCCTCGCCGCGTGGCTTCAAAGAACCTCTGGCCTGCCTGCTGGAGGTGGTGGACGCTGTGCCCGGCCTGGCGCGCGTGCGCTTCACCTCCGGCCATCCCTCCGGCTGTACGCCTGAACTGGTGCGGGCCATGGCGGAGCTGCCGCGCGTCTGCGAGCACTTGCACCTGCCGTTACAGTCAGGCAGCGACACATTGCTCGCCGCGATGGGGCGCGGGTATACGTCGGACGGCTATCTCGACGCCGTGCGCCGCCTGCGTACAGCGCTGCCGGGCATGGCGATTACGAGCGACGTGATTGTGGGCTTTCCCGGCGAAACAGTGGCCGACTTCGAGGCCACGCGGGCGCTGATGGATGCGGCGGAGTTTGACAACAGCTACATCTTCCAGTATTCACCGCGCGAAGGAACGCGTGCTGCGGCGATGCCCGACAATGTTCCGCCAGAAGAAAAGCAGCGCCGCAACCGGATTCTGCTGGACGATCAGAACCGGCGCGGGCTGGCCTTGCATGCGCCGTATCTCGGCCGGGCGCTGGAAGTGCTGGCGGCGGGTGTAAGCAACGGTAATAGCGGGCGCTGGACCGGGCGCACGCGCATGAACCAGATCGTGATATTTCCGCCCGCGCCCGGGATTTGCGCGGGCGATCTGGTAAATGTGCGCATAGAAAATGCGCTGGAGCAAACTCTGTATGGCGCCGTGACGGCGCAGAAGGATGAATCATGAGCCTTTCGATGTGGTGTTTGTGTGTGGCGGGAGTGAGTGCGCTGTTGGGTGTGACGGCACTTGCGGTGCCAGCGGCGCTGGCGCGCGCTATACTTGCGCTGCCGCGCAGCGTGTGGGCGGGAAGATTGCTGACGCTGGTAGCCTACGCCTGGATCGCCGGCTATTTGTGGACGACCCCGGTGGATTGGTTCGACTTCATGCGTCCGTACCTTTGGTACATCGCGATTGCGGCGTGCGCGGTCACCATCTTTTTCGTGGAGGAACTGCTGGCCATCAGGGCGCTGGGAGGACTGTTGCTGATGGCCCCTTACTTCATTCTCGACGCAGCGCGCTGGACCGGCACGCCAGTGCGCTTTGTGCCGGTGGTGCTGGCCTACTTATGCGTGATAACAGGCAGCATACTGATCGCCGCGCCGTGGTGGTTCCGCAAGGCGCTTGCCCCCTTTGTTGAACACGCACGCTGGATGCGTCTGCTGGGATGCGCGGCACTGACTGATGCCGCGCTCTTCGCAGTCGTGGCGCGATATTTCCAGCTGCGCGGATTTTGATTGGTCTTTCGAAAGGCAATCCCATGGACATTGTTGCGCTGTCGGGGGGGGATTACGAACTGCTCGATGCTGGCGAAGAGGCCAGGCTGGAGCGCTTTGGCGGCTTTGTTTTCGACCGCCCCTCGCCGGTGGCCCTCTGGCGGCGCGAGCGTCCGGAGCTCTGGAGCAAGGCAGACGGAGTGTATCACCGCAGCGCGGAGGGTGGTGGGAGTTGGAAGTTTGCGCGGACACTGCCGAAGGATTGGACGCTTAATTTGGATGGACTGCGCTTTCAGATTAAACCCACAGGCTTTGGACATATGGGGCTTTTTCCCGAACATACCGGTCATTGGCGCTGGGTGACCGACCGGGTGCACGCTGCCAGCAGCCCCTGCCGCGTGCTGCATCTTTTTGGCTATACTGGCGCACTAAGTCTGGTTGCCGCCCGCGCCGGCGCCGAGGTCTGTCATGTGGACGCGGTGCGCGATATCGTAAACTGGGCGCGCGGCAACGCGGTGGCAAGCGGTCTGGAAAAGGCGCCGGTGCGTTGGATTGTGGATGACGCGACAGGGTTTGTGCTGCGCGAGGTGCGCCGCGCCCGCCGCTACGACGGCATCATTCTCGATCCGCCCAGCTACGGCAAAGGCCCTGACGGCGAACGCTGGATCATCGAAGAACACCTCCAGCCAATGCTTGACAGCCTGCTTGCGCTGATGAGCGAACGTCCGCGTTTCGTGCTTTTCACCTGCCACACGCTGGGTTTTTCGCCGGTGCTTATGGAGAACCTATTATTGCCTTGGGTCGAACGTTTTGGCGGGCAGATCGAGTCCGGCTGTATGACCATTGGCGCCACGTCACTCAAACGCCGTCTGCCAACAGGATTCTTCGCGCGCTGGTCAGCCTCAGATTCAGCATGAAAGCGCGCGGAATATTTCAATGCTGAGGCTCAGTCCTTAATGAGCCGGCGCAAGTTATCTGGCTTGTGCCTGCCAGGCCAGCAAGCGCGCTGATTAAGGCATCGTGCTTGTATGCCGCCGCCCGCTATTCCAGACGG
>JBAXJV010000197.1:0-5507 GCA_037137675.1 bacterium
GAACTCCGGCGGCGTGAACACCTCGTCGTTGGAGAGGTTGGCGATGCAGGTCAGCACGTCCGGGTTGCGGCTACGTAGCGCAAAGTTGGCCTGGTCGCTCATGACTTGTCCTCTTTTTTCGGCAACTTCTTCATCTCGGCGTCGAGCAGTCCGAGCAGATCCGCCTCGCCCTGCGCTTCCAGTGCCTCCCGGCGACGGGCGGCGAAGCGTTCATACTCCGCCTCCGCGAACTGGTGTGCCTCCTCGCGGCTCACCTCTCCCGCATCGGGCAGGATCGCGCGTTCGTTTAGGTTCAGGAAATCATGAAGCCTCATCACCCAATTCTGGAGGAAGATCTGCTTCTTACGCCGCGCCTGATCCTCCGCGAAATCCAGAAACATCACGACGATGCGGTTCAACTCCGCGATCTCGTCCTCGCGCAGGTAGTTCTTGGCGATGGTCACGTCCCCTTTGCGCACCACGCCGCTGTGCCACGCCATGAGGCCCATGTTCGGCTGCGACGAATCCGCCCGCCCGGCAATCAGCTCCGCCGCCGTCTTTCCGGTCGCGGCAAAATGCAACTTGTTCTGGATGGTCTGGAAAAACACCTGCGTCTCCGGGTCCGTCGCCTGATAGTCCGCCGCCAACGCGAGAATCTCCCGCACCCGCAAATACACTCGCCGCTCGCTGGAACGGATGTCGCGGATGCGCTCGATCAATTCATCGAAGTAATCAATGTGCCCCTTGCCTGGCGGGTTCTTTAGCCGCTCATCATCCATCGTGAAACCCTTCACGAGATACTCCCGCAGCCGCTGCGTTGCCCAAATGCGGAATTGCGTGCCGCGCTGCGATTTCACCCGGTAGCCCACCGAGATGATGACATCCAGGTTGTAATGTTGGGTTTCGTAGATCTTGCCATCCGCGGCAGTTATCCGGAATTTCCGGATAACTGAATCCGATGGCAATTCCCCTTCTTCAAAGACATTTTGGATGTGCTCGTTGATCGTCCGCACATCTTTTTGAAACAACTCCGCCATCAGCTTTTGGGTCAGCCAGATGGTTTCTCCCTCAAACCGGCACTGGATGCGCGTGCGGCCATCCTCTGTCTGATAGAGGACGATTTCGGACTTGGGCAAAGGTTCCTCGCTCATGGGCGTATCCCTTCAAATGCCGTTACAGCTATTTCGGCCAGTTCACCCACCGTCATCGGTGGGTAGGTCTTGACCGGCGTGAAAATCTCGTGTTTGCCAAGGTGGGCGAAGAGTGAACCCTCGGCGCTGTAGGCCGATGATTGGGTGAGGCTGTCGAAGCGGAAGTCACGCCGCTGGAACCGGCCTTTGCCCAGATAGCCCCACTCGGCAAAAGTGATCGGCAGGTTGCCCTGGGCGCGCATCGTCAGGGCGTCGCCGTGGACGAGGTTTTGCGAAAGCACATAGAACGCGGAGCGATACAGGTCGTCCGACGGATCGAGGTTCAGATACTCGGCGAAGATCGCCAGCAGGTTCGCGCGGCAATCGGCGATGTTGTCCGGCAGCAGCTCGATGCCGTAAATGCACATCAGCGCGAGCAGCGCGTAGTGCCGCCGCTCAAAATCGGACGGGCCGTATTTGAATTCCACGGCGGCGAGCTTGCGCCGCAGGATCTGCACGAGGAAGTTGCCGTCCCCGCAAGCTGGCTCCAGGAAGCGCGAGTCGATGCGTTCGGTCTCGCCCTTCACCAGGTCGAGCATAGCCTCAACCATCCACGCGGGGGTAAAAACCTCCCCGTGGTCGGCGACTCGCTGTTTGGATTTAACCACGTTCATGAGCAAATGTTGGCGGAGTATAGGTTTGGAGGTTTCGGGTGGATGTCAGCCTTCATCATTGATCAGGTAAAACAGGCGTCCGTTGACGGAGCTAATGACGTCGACCATGCGCACCTTGACTTCGAGTGTAATACCGTGTGATTTCGATTCGCGAGAGCCTGCGACATTCAGGACGCCTGCGGTTGGCTTTTTCATAAGCGGATATTGCATGTGAGTCAAATGCGCGTTGATGCGAGGGGTTCCGTGCCTTCGTTGAGAATGCGGACGTAGGCCTGACAGGCGAACACCTGGTAGGTCTTGCCATCAGCGGCAGTTGTTGCAAAAAATGCAACAACTGCTGGGCGATCCAACTCTTTCGTCTCAAATACGTTGCGCAGATGGCGCGAAACCACGGACTTGTCCCTGTCGAAAAGTGCGGCGATCTGGTTCAGGCTCAACCAGATGGTTTCCTGTTCCAGGCGCACATCCAAGGCGGTCCGTCCATCCTTTGCACGATACAGGACGATGTCGCCACCGTGGGCTTGAATTGTTGCGTGTTTGGTCATGGCAATGCGAAAAACAGTGGACTGCGTTTACGGCATGATACGGACGCGGTAAATGATATGAGCTCACTGTACGGAACGGCGCCCGCAGTGGCAATCACATTCATGGCACACTCATATTCGGCAGGGCGAAGAGGCGGCCTCGGCGATGCCGCCCTATCTGGTGGAAGGAATTGAAGATCCACCGCGTTACCGCGGCGGCTACGGCGGTGGGCGGAGGGACAAGAATGAGTAATTACGAATTAGGAATTACGAATTACGAATTGAGGGAATACAGAGGGGATTTACTACGAAAGGGGCGAAAGGGGATGGGGCGTGGGCGAATTCAGAGAAGGAGGCGGGAGGTCAGTGATGGGAAACAGTTTGATTTAGAGCGGGGGTTTGGGTTGCCGGCGGAGGGGAAATGTTACCGTATCCGCAAGAACCGGCGGGTCGTATACCGTGGCCGTTTCGGAATTATTCGTCACAACATAGGCGACGAAGATTTCCTGTGCCGATGCGGTGTTGTTTGCCGGATCTACAGTGACCTTGAGGTAACCGAGCTGCCTTGTGGCACCATACTGGAACCACTTAGACGCGGGTGCGTTCGTGTCCATGTTTATGAATTCGCCACCCCCGTTGCCGACGACGAAATATGGCATTCCTGTTACCGAATAGGTTGTCCCCGTTACCGAAAACCTTTGATAACTGTGTACATGGCCAGAGAAATCAGCGCTTACATCGAAGGTGCGAAACAGCTCCTCCCATGGTCCAAGGTTGGTATTTATTCCGCTATGGTCGTAATTATAGATCGGATGGTGTTGGATGGCGAAGGTTCCTGCCATATCGTTGGTCAGCTGTTCCGTCAGCCAGGGCACCTGACTCACGGTGTGCTCCAGGGTAGGATCCTGATCATTGATATTATCCGGATCAGGGGAGTTGAGTAATACGAAGCGGATGTCGGAACAATCAAAAGCGTAATTCAGGGTTCCGTGGTTGGTCACGTCAAAGGTCCAATGGTATTGGTCTGCGTGAGTAGGCCCGACGGCGTTCGTTTCGTAATTGTGATATTCATGGTTCCCGATGGCGTGAAAGAGAGGGAACTTCGCGAGCATCCCGTCTCCGTACTGGAAATAGTACGACCAATATGCCTCGTAATCTTTGCTGGCGTAGTCTCCACCGTCGAGAATGAAGAGCGCATTTGTTTCATATTTGGCAATAGCGTCCGCCACGTACTTGAACCGTTGCTCCTGAGCGTGGGAATCGCTGATCACAAGGAAGGTGAAGGCCCCGCTCGCCGGCATAGTTTTGAAGACGCGGTTGCTGAACAGGTCCGCATTGTCCGACGGTCTCGCCAGGTAGACATAGGCGGCGTTCGTGTCCAGACCGGTAAGGGCTACGTGTTGATAGGCTCCCGTTATCATGGATGTTACCGTCTGTTGAAAACTGTGGTTTTCATCATAATAACTCGCCGTGGCGTACTCTACGGTGCCAGACCCCGCGTCTGTCCCCCGCCAATTGATTGTCGCGGAGTTTGTCGTCAACTTCGTTACCCAAGGCACCCAATAATCCGTGGCGGCAGATAATTGCTGCCCCTTGAGTTTGAAGAACTGTCTCTGCGTCATCTCCTCAGTGTTCGTCCATACATTGCACGTGATCCACCATTGGGAAGTAGGCTGAACAGGCGACCATGCCCCATCAGACAAGTTGGTGCAGAATTCCACGGTATACGAAAGTCCGGTCGTGCTGGCGGCCCAAGCAAGCACCAGATTTGTACCCGCACGTTGAATGCCGGTGATCTGCACTTCAGGTTGTGAAGACTGCCGCAGGTCGTTGCGGTCAACCGCTGTTCCGGTCCGGGCATAAAACGCTTCGGCAACCACACACACAAGTGATACAAGCAGTAATTTCGATATGTTCATCTATACTCTTTTTTGGCTATTTCCATACGCCCGCGAATTATGGACAAGAAATTGATTTTATAAGTTCTCCGTAAATGGATAAGAGCGACAAGTAATTGCTTTTTTGCGGTTTCGGCACGGGCGCCGCAGAACAATGTCGCAGGGCACCTTTCTGCGACAGTAAGAGCAAAGCTCAATGAATGATCCTTTCTGGTGCCCGATGTCATGGCCCTTTTACGTGACATAACGTTTCTTAAATCCTTCCTGATTTCTCGATGAATGGATGCTGCTCCGTTGGCCAGATGATGTCAACGGCGAATTTTTAGGCGTCGGACGAATCGGACGGATGGCGGGACAAGAATGAGTAATTACGAATTGAGGGAATACAGAGGGGATTTACTACGAAAGGCGTCAAAGGCGCGAAAGGGGTTTGACCACGGATTTAACGGATGGGACGGATAAGGCTGTGGGAAGTGGAGGATTGCGGGATTGCTTGATTGCGAGATGGTGGGAATCTATGCCGTCAAAGGATGCCGTGTCGCGTGATCGTCCGGCCTCTCGCTCCGCTCGACCTGCCTCCGTCAGGCACGGCACACGACCGATCACGCTTGCTTGCCTGCCCTGAGCCTGCCGAAGGGCCTGCACTGAGCTTGCCGAAGGGCTCACCTTACTGACCTGGAGGCAAGACAGCCCGAAAGCCAATGCCGCTGTTGGCGTTGCCCGGGTAGGCGTTGTTGCGAAGGCCAACCTGGCAGTCGTTGGCGTCGCTGTTCCAACAGCCGCCGCGAAGCACACGTTCCGAGCCTTCATAGCCAGGATGCCAGTCCGTACACCACTCCCACAAGTTGCCCGCCATGTCGTACAAGCCATAGCCGTTCGCAGCGAATGTGTCCACCGGACTCGTGTATGGCTCGCCACCTGTGTTAAAGCGCGTGTCGTATCCGTAAGACCCAGTGTCGTAGGCGTAACCGCCGGAAGAGGCTGGATACCCCCAGTAGTTTGCCTTGGTGTGATCAATTGTGTCGCCCCAAGGAAAGCGCTTGCCGACCAAACCGCCTCGGGCGGCGTAATGGAACTCAACGTCCGTCGGCAAGCGATATCCGGCGACATTTGTGGCGCAGGTGACCGAATTGTCGGCAACACCACGGTAGACGCTGCCTCCCACGCGATAACTGACCGGGCGGCCCTCTTTCTCGCTGCGGGCATTGCACCACTTCGCGCAGTCGTGCCAATTGACCGTCTGTACCGGGTGGTTGGTGGCCTTAACGGAACCGGCGTTGGTAAAGGAGTAACCGTTGGTGA
>JBAXJV010000198.1:0-5504 GCA_037137675.1 bacterium
CGAGGGTGCGCTCGAAGGCTTCGCGTGCGACAGGTTCGAAGCCGGCGTCGGCCTGAGCGAAGCGGATATAGTCGAGATGCAAGCCTGTCACCGGATAGCGTTTCACCAGTGCTACGAGCGCATCGGACACTAATTCGATATTCTGCGGATGCGCCGGCGAGAGCCATGGCAGCGTGTTTCCGGCGGCGGTCATTTGAAGCCTGCCGGAGTCGCGCAAGCGGGTAATTTCCGGCTCCGGAGCGCCAGCGAGAAAATTGCAGATGACCCAGGCGTGGCTCTCGATCTTGGCGATGCTCGCCGCCTCGAGGCAGGCGGCAAGTGAAGGCTTGCTGCCGGGTGAGCTCGACTCGCCCGGCGACCAGACATAGGGAAAGACGCTGCGCACGCCTGCGGCAGCGAGTTCCGGCATTACAACCGGCCACAAGCCCGACATGCCAGCAGTGCCGGTGGCATCCCAGAAGCCAGTCGTGAATTCCGGTGTTGGCAGGCGTGTGGCGGCCCAGGCGGTGGTGAGCCGCTCGCGCAGTTGGGCTTCACCGTCCACCAATGCGGACGCAGACAACTGCGGCAGTCCGTCATGCAAGCGCGTCGCATCCAGCAGCGCTGCGCGAACGGCTGAGGGCGGTCCCGCTGCGATCGCGCGGGCGGCGAGCGCTTGAGTGACGGACTGCCAGTTGCCCCAGGGCTCCATCCAACCCGCGCGGCCAAGTGCTTGATCGGCGGCGGCGGCCCAGACTTCCGGAACAGCGGCACCCGCCATTTCCAGCAGCAGGCGTTGTTTGCGGGCGGCGTCATCATCAAGCCAAACATGGCTCATCCACCACCCCCTTGGCGAGGTCACCCAGGCGGCTTCGGGCTGGCGGCGTCCGCAGCTATCCGCCCACCAGGCCCAGACTCGCGCATCAGCGGCGTCCGGTTGTACGGTGTAAAGGTTCGGCGAATTCTGGGCGATCCACGGCATGCCGCCGGGCGGATTCCCCGTGAAAACCAAAGCCGCCCACTGGCCCGGTGTGTCGGACTGACGGTAGCTGCCTAAGCGAAACCCAAGGCGGTTGGCAAGCTCAGGGCTGGCGCTGTACTGGACCATAAAACGTGCGCCGGCACGCACGGCGCGCAACCAGGCGCTCAAAAGGCGGCGCGGTGGATTGGGATTGTACGGCAGTATGACTAGGCGGGCATCGGCGAGGGCGTCGTCGTCTACCACTGCCGCTTCGGTTACGACGGCGTGGCCAATGCCCTGAGCGGCGAGCCAGCGACTGACCCGTGCGGCGGCTTCGTCGGCCACGGCCTGTTGGTCGGCCGGTACAGACTGCCTGCCGCATACGATGCGAATTGGCGAGGCAACGGCACGTAGCGCAAGCACATCCAGCGCCGTTGCGCCCGCCTCGCCGCGCCAGACGCTGAGCCTCAGCGTACGCAGACGCGAGAGGCTTTCCGGGGCGCCTCCGGCGGCGAAATTGCCCAACGCAAAGATCAGGCGGCGTCGCCCGGCTTCCGGGATGGTAGCGGTGGCGGATTGCCAGCCTGCAGCGCTACGCAGGTACAGCGTGAGCTGGCCGATCGGGCCGGCGTTGGTGGTGGCGGCAAGCAGTTCCAAATGCGTGTAGCGGCGCAAGTCCCATGCCCCGATGAGATCCCAGTATGTCCGTGCATCTCCATTGACAGCGGGGCAGGGGAAACGTATGCCATCGGGACAGCTTTCTGCGACGGGCGCGTGTTCCTGCGGCTGCCAGTCGGCGGCCTTGAGAGAAAAAAGCAGCGGGCTGGTGGCGGCGAAAGCAGGCGCTGTTAGAGTCAGCGACAGTGTAAGGAAGGCAGATGCAAGTCTGAGGTCGGAGGTCACTTCACTCCCACACGTAGGAATCGTCCGATGGTGAGGAAGAAGGCGCGACTTCGATGCCGTGTGCGTCGAGTTGACGGAAGGCTGTAATGGCTGGCCGGGTAACGGGAAGTGGCGCAGGGATAACCGGAGCGACTGCCGGCGCCTGAGCTACGGCAAGAGGCGCGGGGGTTGTGAAGGGGATTGCGGTGAAAGGGTCGGCGATTTTATAGGGCCGGTCGTCCACCTCGTCAGAACCGTCGCTGCTTTTCGGCTGCGCGGCGTTGCGTGTTGCTATACGGCGACGGCGCGAATTTAGCATTGCCGCGATCGCAAAAATCACACTCAGAACAGTGGCGATCAAGCCGGTAATGGTGAGCGGCGCATTGTCCATCATGGCTGATTCTCCACGGTCTTGGGTGCTTCCGGTTCCGGCAGGCTGCCCATATCCTGAGCCGCATGCACAATCAGGTCGCTGGTAACTTTTGGAATACGGGCGGCGAAGCCCAGCATCAGGGCCATATCGCAGATGTTGTTGATGACGCGCGGCAGCCCGGCGCTGATCCGGTGGACTTCGCGCAGTGCGGCTTCCTCAAAGGTCCAGATGTCACCGCCGGCCACGCGCATGCGGTGCTGAATGTACTCCATGGTCTGGGCATCGGAAAGCGGTGCCAGGCGCCATACCAGTTGCAGCCGCTGACCCAGCGCGGGTTGCTGGCGCAATTCATCAGCAAGTTGTGTGTGGCCTGCAAGAATAATGGTGAACGCAGAGCGTTCGACACCGCCGTCGTTCTGTACGCGCAGATTAGTCAGCAGGTGAATAAGGTCGAAGGCTTCCTGCTGGCGCAACAGATGCGCCTCGTCTATCGTAATCACAGTCGGCTTGAATGTGCGGCGGTGGCTCTGAACATATTCCTGCAGCGCCAGCACGGCATCGGCCAGCGTGGCGGGTTTATCGGGTTCGCCAATGTGTGCCAGGATCTGGCGGGAGAGCACCAATGCGCCGCCAGGCATGGCCTCACATCGCATAAAGGCAATGGCGCGTTCCTTTTGCAGTTGCTGGGAGAGCATTTCAAGGACCATGGACTTGCCAACTCCATAGGGACCCACCAGTACGCCGCCCAGTCTGGCGCCGCGCACAATGAACAAAAGTCGCGCCAATCCTTCGCGGTGCTGTTCGGAGAGGTAGGCGAAGCGCATATCTGCCACATTGCGGAAGGGCTCTTCGCGTAGATTCCAGTAAGCTACGTACATAGATTTCCTTGATTGAGCGGACGGGTCAGCGGCCACCACGCTGATTGTTTTCGGATGGGCTGTTTTCCGTCCCGGAGATGACAGATGAGAAAAGTATGCGTCGCGTCGCGCCGGCCTGAGCGGACGTGGCCGCGGGCGACTCAGGCGTGGAACGTTGCTGAACGGATGCGGCGGAGCTGGACAATGCCGGCGCAGCAATTAGCTCCGTCATGCCGACGCCGGGCACAACTTGATACGGAATGCCTTCATCAATACTCGCTTCGCCGAGATATTTGGTCACATTGAACAGCCAATGCCCGGTCGCTGCCTCGGTTCGTTGCAGCGTGATGGCGACCGGCATTAACTCTTCCAGTTTATGTTTCAGCCGGAAGGCCGCCGGAGATACCGGGCGCGGCATGGTGAAAAGAGCGGTTACTCCCATGCGATCAAAGGCCCGCACGAACGAGAATAAGTGCTCCGACAGCTTTTCCGGGTTGGTTCGCAAAGCAATCCATGGCAAAACGGTATCCAGCACAACGCGCCTGATCGCGTGCTGGTCAATAAAGCTTTGAAGTTGCAAAAAATCGTCCGGCGGCAGCGTCCACTGAGCCTCCCGGTCACGGCCAGGCACAAAGTCGCTGTATTCAAGCAGCGACAGCATGCCGGTTGACACGGCGGCGCTCATCGGCAGCCCCAGCGATTCGGCCATGATCATCAAATCCTTTGCGCGCCAGACGGAGAGCATCAATGTGCGCTCGTCCTGCTGGACGCCTTGCAGGGCAAACTGCAGGCCCAGCACGGTCTTGCCAGCGCCAGAACGTCCGCTGACCAAAAATGGCCGACCCCTGTAGACGCCGCCGTGCCGGCCGTCAAAAAATGTCACCCCGGTTCGTGTTTTATCAATCATTTTGTGGTGCCGCGCGTCAAATCATGCTTTATCAAATATCCGTTCCAGAATCTGGCGGATGAATGAAAGCTCAAACGGTTTGGTTAGAAACTCTACGCCGAGCTCTCCGGCCAGTTTAAGCCGGTCGTCGGTGGGATGCCCTGAAATAACCACAACCGGACATTCCGGGCGCAGCGCGCGCAGCGCCTTGACAAGGTCCATGCCGCTCGGATTTCCTGGCATCTGCAGGTCTGTAATAATCAGCTCCACTGCTGGATTGACTGCCAGCTCCCGTCCCGCGTCGCCGGTTTCGGCCAGTTCAACGGTGTACCCCATGCCTTCCAGTAAACGCTTGAAGTATTTTCTAATGCTTTCTTCGTCGTCAATCACCAGAATATTTCGTGGCATTATTTCGCTTTCTTTAAAAATGACATCCGGTTGATTTATCGCAAGTCAGCTTGGCCATTGTCAAAGCGTGACGGACTAACCTATACTGGCTTGATGCTAGAAGCGATTGCGTGTAGTGTCAAGAGGCAGTTAACAGTATGTCAGTTAACAGTGGCAGCAAATAGAGCCAAATGGACAACAGCATGCCGGAGCCGATAAGCGTGCGGACTGACGTGGTGGCATTGTCCGCTGCCGGCGGGGCAACCACAGCGTCGGCGCCGGGAGTTTTCCATGCTGTCTGTTGCCGGTGTGCGGCGTGCCGGATTGCCATGCATGTGGCCGACTCACCGAAGCCCAGTGTGTGCCCGTACTGTCAGGCGAAGATGACAGCTGCGCCCTATGTTTTACCGCCGGCCATTGCGTCGGTGCTGGATCTGGACGACGACGTGGCGACCAAGTTGCGCCGGCTTTACTCCCGCCCCCGGCGCGGGATGGTGATGGCGCTTTTCCTCTTGGGTACCGGGCTGCTGGCGACCGCCGTTTATTTTCAGATCAGCAACTTTGAGAGTTACTGGTATGCCCCGCTGGTCAATCTTTACAGTTTGATCGCCGGAGTTTTCATAGTGTCGCGCTTCCTGCTGGCGGCGTTTTACCACGCCCCGCTGGATACGGGTTTTGAGCCAACAGTCACAGTCATTGTGCCATGCCGTAACGAGCAGACTGCCATCGGGCGCACGATTGACCTGATTTATGCCGAGGGCTATCCGCTCCGCAAAAAAGAGGTTGTGGTTGTGAACGACGGCTCCACCGATAGCACTCTGGCCGAGATGCTCAAGGCGCAGGCACGCCATCCCACGTTGGTAATTGTGGATTTCGAGACCAACCGCGGGCTATGTCACGGGATGGCGGTGGCCGCCCTGATGGCGCGCGGCGAGTTCCTGGTTTTTGTGGATTCGGACACCTTTCTGTTCCCCGGTGCCGTCCGCAAGCTGGTGCAGGGGTTTGTGGATCCAATGGTGGGCGGCATTGCGGGGCACACCGATGTCGAGAATGCCGAAAAGAATCTGCTCACCAAGATGCAGGACGTCAGGTATTTCTTCTCCTACAAGATCATGAAAGCCGCTGAGAGCGTTTTCGGCGCCGTGAGCTGTCTGCCGGGATGTTTCTCGGCCTATCGCC
>JBAXJV010000199.1:0-5468 GCA_037137675.1 bacterium
CAGTAAAAATGTCGCCGCCGAAAACTTTCTGACGGTTTTTTGCAGCGTCAATATTGATATCGCACAAGCCAACGACGCGCACATCCTTGCGTGTTTTCAGGCAATTCAGATGCGCTCCGGAAATGCCGCCTGTGCCAATAAATCCAATCCGTATCATATTGTTTATGCTCCAAAGGCATCAGCAATCAGGTTTTGCTCAGCAACCCCTGTAGATATGCAACCGTAACAGCAATGTCCCTGGCCTGCTGCTCACCCGTAATTTCACGCTCGATAATGAACTCGCCGGTGTAGCCAAACTCCTTGAGGCGGGCAATCAGGGCGGGGAAGCGCACCCGGCCCTCGCCGACACGTACTTCCTGGCCCAGGCACATGGGGTCGGTCGGATAGAGCCCGTCTTTAGCGTGGACGTTTTTAACGTATTTCCCGAACACGTCGAGCGCGTCCACGGGGTTGCCCTTGCCGTATAATATCAGGTTGGCCGGGTCGAGATTGATGCCCATATTTTCTGTGCCGACTTTCTGGATCAGGCGCAAGACCGTGACCGGAGTTTCCTGCCCGGTCTCAAACCAGAATTCCATGCCCAGACTTTTCAGATGTAGCGCGATCTGGCGAACGGCAACAACCACTTCGCCGAAGACGGGATCGGCGGGATTTTCAGGGATAAACCCGAGATGGGTGATAATCGCAGGCAACCCCATCTGGTGGGCGAAGTCGGCGGCCTTGATCAGCGCTTCAATCCGCATCTGCCTGTAGGTCGCCGGTATCAGGCCAAGCGTGATCGGCCCCTCTGTAAAGTTCCACTCGCTCGGTCCAGGGTAGCCAGCCCAGAAGGACGTGATTTGAATCCCGTTGTCGTCGGCTTCCTTGCGGACTTTTTTTGCCAGTGCCTCCGACCAGATCCCTGGCGACCAGCTTACCAACTGGCAGACATTACAGCCAAACTTGCGCAGCTCCGTGAAACAAGGGCGATCCATACGCAGCTCAGCCATCACCCCGATTTTATTATTCATCATGACTGTCATCTCCAAATACGATGCAAGGTTTCATTTAGTAACGCGTGCATATTCCGATTGCGGCTGGCGGCATACTATCAGGACAGCCCGATGTTCAACACCGAAATCACACCGGATGCGACTTTAAGGAAAGGCTTGCCGTCGCGCTGCCAAAAGCCTTCCACATTGGCACCGGCCCTTCCAGCACACGCGCCGTTTTCGTCCCCTTGACGTACAGTGCTGAAAATATCTGCGGCTCATTGTAGATGTCCGGCTTGTGGCGTAACGAGATCTGCGACAGCGCTCCGCTGCCTTCCAGGCTGAGCATGCCTGCGCCAATCCCGCCAAGCGGAAAAGCGACACGGTTCAGTTGAGCTCCAGTTCTGGCGCGAGCTCCGGATTGCTTATTAGTGGTACTTTTGAATGGTTTCAATCATGCCTTTCACGTTTTATCCGCTTCCCCTGCCCTGCAAATCTACAATCGTGATTTCCGGATTACAGTAGATGCGTAGAGGAGGCATAGCTGAGCCGATGCCGGCATTGACGAACAGGTGGCTGCCGTTCAGAACAAAGTGACCGTGATCGAAAAGGCGGCCGTGGGTGGATGGAATTAATAGCGCACCAAGCCATGGAATGCGCATCTGCCCGCCGTGATAGTGGCCGGCAAAGATCACTGCGGGATTAGAAACCCGGCCTGCGATGTGAAAAATGTTATCGGGCGTATGGGTTAGCAAAACCAGCGGTTCGTCGGGATTCTCCGGCGGTGCCATCCAGGGGGCCAGTCCTTTCGACCAGGGCCGTTCGCAACCGCCAAGGCGGATGCAAGCGCCATTGGCGGCTGGCAATGACCGGTAACTGTTTGCCAACCAAATGACGCCGCTGGCGGCCAGGGCGGCCTTGACGGCATCCGGCTCGCTCCACCAGTCATGATTACCAAGGACGGCGTAGACCCCTAAACGCGCCCGCAGACGCCGAAAAAACGGGCCGAGCAATGGAATATGACGGGGGTCACTGATCATGTCGCCAGTGATGATCACTACATCCCCGTCGGCGGAAGCAGCCGCGTCGGCAACTCTCTCATAATAGGCGGCAGGCAGGCGGTTGCTTATGTGCAGATCGCTAAGCTGCACAATGCGAAAGCGTCCCCCAGCCCACTCTGGCAGTGGTAATAGATAGCGCCGCACGGCCAGATCCAGCGTGGTAATTGGACGACGCAGAAGCAGTCCATGATGCGTATCGGCAACTGGTGCGTCACCACGACAGCGTCGCCGCCGCAGAAACCGCGTAACTTCCCCTATGCCCAGCACGCACAAAACCGCACTGGCAGGCATGAGCGCACGAATGCCAGCCCAGACATAGCCGGCGTGGGTACTGAAAAAAAGCAATCCCAGCAACGACAGCACGCTCACCACAAGCTTGATGCGTCCGTTACGAAATTGAAGTAAAAAGCGGTTGTAGAGCAGAAAGAAAAATGCCACGCCAGCAGTGGCGGCAACGAGCATGGAGCTGATTTGCAATAATGACACGGGCGTGGCCTATGCGTACCGGCGCCGCCGGAGATTGGATTTAATGCGGAAGAGGTCGCCAAGCATCAGCAGGCTATCTTTGAGCAATTTGACTTTCCCCAGCTTGTAATTGTGGTCTTCAAGTACGCGGGCGGGAATTTCGCCGATCCTGAAGCCAAGTGAGTTCGCAATGCAAAGCAGTTCCGCGTCGAAGCCAAAGCTGGTGATGCACTGGCGGGCGAAAATAGCACGTGCGGCAGGCGCACTGAAGCCCTTCAGTCCGGCCTGAGTGTCGTGAAATGGCAAATCCAGAATCATACGTGCAATGCGGTTAAAAACCCCGCCCATCAGGCGACGGCGGAGGCTGGTATTTTCATGCTGATCCACAAGATTGCGATTGCCAATCACGACATCAAAGCGATCCAGCGCTAGTTCAAGGCGCTCGATATGATCCAGAGAAAAAGCCAGATCGCCGTCGGTGAAGCACAGCCGGTCGGTTTGCAGCTGTTCGAAACCGTGGCGGATAGCACGGCATTTGCCGAGATTGTCAGGCAGCACCAGCACTTCCGTGTTAGCTGCAGGCCGCTCCTGATGCAGGCGCCGCAATTCCTCGCCGCCACCGTCGAGCGAGCCATCATCAACCAGCAGAAACTGCCAGTGCGGTTTGCGATGCGCCCAGAGCAGCACCTCGTCGAACGTGCGGGCAACGCGGCTGCGTTCATTGTAAAGCGGCAGCACAATGCCGAGCGTGAGTGTGGTCATATGACTCTTTCTGCGGTGTCACCGCGCAGCAGCCATGCGCCTGCGGCCAGGAGCATTAAAACGCATAGAACCGGCAGACCCATGGACCACACCACGCCATCACGTGGCACCAGGCGGATGGTCAAGTCCACGACCCAAAAAACACCTAGAATTGCCGCCAGCATCAATTGAAGCCGTGGCGTTGCGCGGTTATCAAGACAAAAGTCCACGAGCGTCATCAGCAGCGGAATCAGCAGCACCAGGTAGAAGCTGTGCGTAACCGGACTCAGCAGCAACATGATGCCAGTAAGCAGCCCCGCAAAACCATAGCTGGCACGGGCGTTTTCATGCCGGCGCCAACGTGCTGCCCAACATGCGGCAGCCAGTAGCAGCGCCCCGCTTACCGCCACCGCCACACGCGCTGCGGGTGCAGCTGGATGGCTGCCGCGCTCTTCCAGAGTTCGCCCGTAGTTGGACCAATTATGGAAAAACGCCAGCAGGGACTGGTTGTCGGTGCTGTTCATTTCCGTGAGCTCCCTGTCGCGGGTATCATCGGCGCTCGCGCCCAGGCCTGGCAGCAGCAGCACATGCACCCACTCTTGATAGAGCGCAACCGTGCGTGCAGGACCAATGGCAAGCGCCGGGATCACGATCAGGCCCAATGTCGCGCCTGCCAGCATGCCGCCCAGCATCGCCCAGTGCCTGCGCCAAAGCGGCCATAATCCCAGCAAGACCGGAAAAAGTTTTACGCAGGCCGGAAAAATCAGGCAAAGCCCTGCCGCCAGGTGACGCCCGCGCACAGCGAAGTATAGCGCGAATGCAATGGCCGCCAGCAGCACTATATCCACCTGCCCGCGCGATAACTCAGCGCCGATTGATGTCACAACTATCAGCATGGGCATCAGCCGCCGCAGCCACCACCGCCGCCGCACGGCTCCAACCGGCGGCAGCCCGTCACGCAACCGGGCGCCCTCCAAACCGCAGGCCAGCGCGTGCACAGCGAGCAACAACAGGGCGATGCTGAAAAGATACCAACCGGCGACGATCCCGAAAAAATGCGCGTTGCGCGCGCTCAGCGGGCAGTATTGGCTCTCCATGCCCTGTAATTCATAGCCCCACGGTGTATTGGTGGTGTTGCGCAGCACGCCCGGCGGCAGTTCCGGACAAGGCTCTGGCAAGGGATGAGCAAACGGACGCATGAGAATCGCCATCAGCGGCGGGTAGTGGTAATGCCATCCGTGCCAATCGCCGACCGAGTATAAGTTAACGCCAGTTGCAACCGCCCGGGCAGCACAGGCAAAAACCCCTAAATCAGTCATGGGCTGGTTGCGCAGTGCAGTACGCCGTTCGAGCACGCCGCCGAAAACTAAAATGGCGAGCAGCATGATGGCCAGCAGAAGGCGTTCGCCACTGGTGAACCGCCATGAATCCCGCAGCCTGACGGCGGATGTCATGGAGCTGACGGGTGGCGAAGTATCGTGCATGGCTAAGATTGTGTCGGAATCAGGAAGGGCGCGTCAACACTGGACTGTTATTTTTGTTTACTGTCGCGGTGAATCCAGACCTGAAAAGCCGTCGCGGCAAGCGTTAAGCCGGCCGCCGCAAAATACGGGAATTTGAACCCCCACACGTCTGACATGACGCCGCCTGCCAGCGGCGCCAGAAATCCTGTGATGCCAACTATGCTTTCGTTAACGGCTACATAGCGTCCCGCCCGGTTAGGATGCACAAGCGCATGAAACACCATGTAAAAACAAAATGCGCCTGTATATAGCCCGAACAGCACGGCGCCGCTCAGTAATACAAGCGGGGTTTCACCAAACACGAAACACAGGACACCGGCAATCCCGGCCACCGCAAATGCCGCCACTGGTCGCGCACGGTACATCCAGAACCGGCTGCGCATTAACGCCAACCCCAGGAGTGCCTGGGTCATGCTCAGCGCAAAGAAAATCGAACCGAGCGTGCCCTCCGCAAGATGCAGCACACTCATTGCCCGAACGGGAAAGGTTGCGCGGATAATAGAAAGTGCGACAAACCCGGCGCCGGCGCCAATCCATCCGAGCCAGGCCAGATCAGGCATGGATCTATAAAGCGCGGCAGCATCCACAACCGGACCATCCACCGGCGCGATCGTCCGCCGCGTCCGGCCTCTGGAACTAACCGCCAGCACAACCGCCATCAGCAGACAAACCACCGATCCAAGCAGGAACGCATAGCGCCATCCAGA
>JBAXJV010000200.1:0-5450 GCA_037137675.1 bacterium
GGCAGATGGCGATGGCATAGCGCAGCCAGATGATTTCCCGGATAAAAGTGCTCGCCAACGCAACCGCATACATGATCAGAAAGCAAATCAAGTCGTACTGCAAGCCAGCGGCATGGATCTGGATTTTGACGGTCCGCCGCCGCGCGGCGGCATACACAAGCACCGCCGCACCGGTCATAAACATGGCCAGCGTGCTCAGCATAAACGGCGCTCCCACAATCGCGCCCATGCCCACTTCATGGGACGCCTTTGAGCTGTAACAAAGGATCGCAATGATCGGGATCACCGTCTCCGGCATGCCTGTGCCAACGGCGGCCAGAATGCTACCCACCGCGCCCTGATGCAGGCGGAAGCGATGCCCCAAAAATTCCACGCCATTTGTAAACACTATGCAGGCGCACAAAATCACGCCCAGGCTTGCCAGCAATATTACAACATCAACCATAAGTTCCTCACCTGATAATTAACCCGTCACCGAGGCCATTCCAGCAATACGACCACCGACGATGCCGTCAGCGATGACACCGTCCACTGGTCCCACGGCTGACCATCTCCATCGCGCTGCACTTGCCGCGTGGTCTGCCATTGATCATTCGATCCGGCCGCGACACCGGGCGCGGCCCCCAGGCGCACTTCGGATTGAATGCGCTCAGCCTCCCAGGCAGTCGCCGCCAGCTCCCGGCTGAGCCGCATGGCGTGCGCGGTCTGCTGCAAATTCATCAGCAAAGCCGTGCCCAGCGCCGCAATCACGGCAACCGCCACCAGGACTTCAAGCAGCGTAAAGCCCTGCCTGCGCTCAGGGTTGCAAGCCGGTCGCCCCGGCGGCTCCGGAGCTCGATATGTCGGCCGCTTCATTTTCACCGCCGGGCTCCCCATCACTGCCATAAGTCACCACCTCGTACAATTCTCCGCTCCGGCCGGGAGTCAGGTAGATGTAACTGTTGCCCCAGGGATCCGGCGGAACAGTCTGATTATCCAGAAAGCCTTCTTCGGGATAGGTCGCCGGCACCGGGTCTGCGGTGGGCTTCGCGCACAACGCCGCAAGCCCTTGCGCCTGCGTCGGAAGACGGCCTACTTCCGTGCGGTATATCTGCAGCGCCGTCTGAAAGGTCTTGATCTGCGTACGGGCAGCCTCCACTTTAGCTTTGCGCACATACTGATAGAGCGACAAACCAACCACCCCGGAGAGAATGCTGACAATCAACAACGAGACCAGCACTTCGAGAAACGTAAACCCGCCGCGTGTCTTTACCTGCATATTGCACCTCGCTCGCTTTCGCATTTGTCGCTGCCTAGTTCCGTGCCGTGCCAATTTTAAAAGACGGGAATGCGGTGAATGAGAATTGCAATGCAACGCGATAGTCGGCATTTTGCTCCAGCCCGCTCTCCTGCGTGTAGGCCGGGATATAACTCATACCCAGCCGCCAGATCATGCAGTCGAATTGGCGTATAATCGCAAACCCTTCCTCCTGGAAGGTTGAGGTTTGGAACTCGTACCGGCCAAAGAGATTGTAGCTCCAGTCCTTCACCGGCGTGAAGGTCAGATCTGCGCTGACCAGGCTGCTGATATCATTCATCAGGAAATGATTGAACGAAAGGCTCCAAGCCGGATCAAAGGCAAGCATGATCCTCGTATCGGTCTTATCAAATGCGCCCGTGTATGCATTGTAGGCCAGATCGCTGCGCAAGCTGATTCCGTTGATTGGCACAAACTCAGCCCGCACGTATAAATCGTCCAGCGGCCGGGCCCCGTTGTCACGCCACAAGTTAAGGTACGTGTACGTGTCCAAGTCCAGAATTGTCAGAACCTCACCATGGCGCCTGGTCTGCCAGCGGTTGACAGCGCCGAGCTTGACCTGCTGCCGCCGCCCGATCGAGTCCACATCATCAAACTGGTATAAATCTGCGGTCTCCAAATTTGGCTGCGGGACCAGCGTGTAGTTGGCATATGGCTCAACGACATGCCGCAGCCCGCGTCCGAACATATTGTCGTCCTCGCTCCACACGCGGTAGGCCTTGAAGGAATTTTCCACTCCCAGCTCGAAAACGTTACGCAAGTTTGCCCCGCGGTTAAAGAGGCTCTGGAAGGTGTTGGTTGTCGTCGTTGCCTGTACGACCTGCTGCGTGACACCACCGGCCACCACCTGATTGGTCTCGTTCTGTGTGACCACGCTGCTGCTGGATAGATAGCCGGGCGTTTCGGAGTAGAACGTGCCCCGGTAACCCGCACGCGGCACGACGCTCAAAAACCCCAGACGCGCCGGATAGCGCAGGATATTGGCAGAGTCCACGCGCATCGCATGGTAATTCTCCTGATTGACCTGGCCCGCCGCATCCTGTGACCAGAGCTTCTCGATCCATCCGGCCCGGGTACGGCTCTCGATTGTGAACGGCGTATCTTCCAGTGTTTGCGGTGCGAACTGCAGGCTGGCCTCTGGCAGGCGGTCCACGTCGGTGAAAAAGTTGTTGAGCCGTTTGTCCACAGTCACGTCAGCCACGTATTGGTCGCCACGGTGCGTGACGGTGGCAAAGTTAATCGGCTGGCTCTGCGCCCTGTACAAGGAATCGAAAAAATCCTCTTCAATGTAGGGATCACTCAAATATGTCCCCTGCATCAGGAAATAGTCGCGATCCGTAAAAACGCTGGATTCCTTTGCAAAGACGCGGTAACGATCGCTGCTGATGGGATACGGATCACCATCGCCGTGTTCCGACGGACCGCGCGTATCATTCATGTAGTATCCGCCGAATGCGCCATTGCCAAACGGGCTGCTCTGATTCCAAACCATAGTTTCCCCGATGGCCGGACCGCGCAGCGTGCGTTCATCAACAGCCGTCAGAAAATCCAGCCCTGGCTGCGCACGGTAGCGCGTTGTCGTCTGCACCACCATGCCCATGTCACTGCGATAACCAACCGCTGCATTGAATCCAAGATCACGGTCTTTGATCGGACGCTTCCAGTAGGGCAAATAAAACACCGGAATGCCGCCCAGCTCGAAAACAGCGTGCTTGCCGGTAAAATCCTGCTTAGGCGTGATGCGCAGCTCCTGCACCCGCACCAGATAGTGCTCATCCGGATGCGCCATATTGCAGGTGGTGATCACGGCGTTGTGGAGCAGATAAGTCACGCCGTTAGTCGTGTTCGCGCTCTCGGAGCGCACAAAAAACGGGTCGAAGTACGATGTGAAAGCGCCGGTGCGCCACGTGCGTGTCTTGAAGTTGTAAGTAAACTCGTCGCCGCGCCACTCGAGTCCGTCGCCCTTGAATACGACGTTGCTGACCGCATGCACCTCGTGGGTATTCACATCCACAGTGGCCATGTCGCAGGTCAGTCTGGCTACGCCGCGCGTGACCACCACGTTTTCATGCGCCGTAATCAACCCGCCAGCACGGTCGTATTCGAGGTAGCGGGCTTTTACATCCACCGGCAAGTTCGTCGCGCTGGTCGCACCCGAAGAAAAATCGCGCCCCGTCCAGGCACGGCGCGCAGCCGGCGCATTAGTAGCCATGCCCGGCAAAGCTCCGGAATTCGTCGCCCCACCGGCTTCCGGAACCACGACTGCACCACTGCTAACCGCAACCGTGAGACAGGCGGCCACCATAACGCTGATTTGTACGCTGCGCATAAGTGGTGTTTTATACCTGATTCAAACCCGCCCCGCCAGCCTGAAACTCAATACGGTTTTCAGTGCCCGATGTTCCGCAACTGCATCAAAAACTTGTACGTCAGGTCCGCATGCCCCGGCAGACCTTCGTGTCCAAAGTCCGGATATGCCACATAGCTTTTCCTGGATGTAATCTTATTATATGCGGCAAACTGCGTGGAAGGCGGACAAACCGTATCGGCCAGCCCGATGCCCAGCATAACCTCGGCGCGGATACGGGAAGCGAGGTGCTGGATGTCAATGTAACCCAGGCGGGTGAAAAAGGCCTCTTTGCGCTCGTGCCGCGGGTCCATCTGCCGGAAGTACTTGGAAATTTCATCGTATGCCGCTTTGGCCTGCTCCATCTCCCATACGCGCAGGTAGTCCGACAGAAAAGGAAACACCGGGGCAGCCAGCCGGATGCGTGGTTCGAGCGCTGCGCAGGCCAGAGTCAGGCCGCCGCCCTGACTGCCGCCCATAGCCGCCACGCGCTCCGGGTCCACGCCGGGCAGCCCCATGACAATGCCGGCCATCTGCGCCGTATCGAGATAAATCTGACGGAACAGCAGCTTTTCAGGAAGATCATCCACGCCGCGAATAATCTGACCCGACAAGGTCGTCCCGCGGACGCCACCCGAGTCCTCGGAAAGTCCACCCTGACCGCGACAGTCGAGCGCGGCAACAGTATAGCCCGCCGCAACATAGGAAAGCTTGTCGCACCAGTCCCCCGCGCTGCCCGAGTAACCATGAAACATCAATACCGCCGGCTGTGAGCAGGCCCGGACCGGCCCCTTGGGGCGTAACAATTTGGCGTGAATTCTCGATCCGCCAACGCCAGTGAAAAACATGTCGAAACAGTCAGCACACGTCGCGACAAAACTGGCCGGACGCAGTTCAACCATGGCATCTACCGCCCGCATTTCCTCCAGAGCCCGCTCCCAGTAGGCATCGAAATCTGCCGGTCTCGGATTGCGCCCCTGATAGGTTAAAAGTTTATCCAACGGCATATCGAATGACAGCATGGCAATCGTCTCCTGTTTCGGGAAAATCAGTACGCCGGTATTTCACCGGCAATGGCGCACCCCGCAGGCGTCGGACCTTAGCACAAACATACAGGGACGCCAATGTTTACAGACCGTAGCTCGCCGCCGGGTAAGTCGCATCCACATAAATCGGGATTATCAGGTCGCCGCCCCAATAGTTGGTGTTGCTGCAACCGGGCACCACATACTCACTAAGACCAACGGGAGAGTTAGCGGAGTTCTCGTAGTCATACGTGTAGCCAAGCCTTGTCCAGGGCCAACTGCTATTAAGGTTGGTGGCAGCATAACCGCGGGAGTTGAAAGTATCCTTGAACCAGGCCGCGTAACCCGATGAAATCCCTTGCAGGGCATTAGGCACCAGATAGGGGGTTGCTTCTTCTGGCACCAGTCCGGCAGAAGGGGAATGTGTGTCAGGGCTGACCGCCGGCCGGAAAAGAAATTTTGGGTCCACATAAAATTCTGCCACTCCGTATGTTCCCGAACGAGGCGGCAGACCGAGCGCCTTTTCCATGCGCAAGGTCCGGTTGGTTCCAGTGTAAGATGCCAGAAGCTGTCGCACATCGGGATATAAAGTGATCCAGATTTCCGCCGCCGAGCCGTTGCTCATGGTGTGAGCGCCAACGGTCAATAGATTGATCCAATTCCAACCGCCCGTAAACTGCATGGTCGTAACGCGAACCCACCGGCTGGTGGTGCCGTCCACCCAATTGGTAAACGTGCGCCAATCGGTGCCCGGCGTGTTGGTAGTCACCGGCCGCAGCTG
>JBAXJV010000201.1:0-5438 GCA_037137675.1 bacterium
CCGCTGCCTGGCGTGGATCAAGCCCTTGCTGAGGCAGCGCAATTGCGCGTGCTCGACCCGTTGCGCCTGCGCTTTTTCAAATCCGGAGCCACTCTGCGCCTGACGATCGAAGGCGAATACTCAGTCCTCAAAGTGGTGATACTGCGCGCCTTTCCACTCACTTTTCCGCAGCAGTACTACAGCCTGCGCGACGGCAGCGGTAAGGACCTGGGGCTGATCGTCAATCCCGGAGCGCTTGAACCGGAGAGCCGTCGTCTGGTCGAAGCCGACATCGAGCGCCGTTATATGACCGCCGTTGTCCGGCGGATCCATTCCGTCACCGAACGCTTTGGAACCGTGGATTGGGAGGTCGAAACCCATCGCGGAACGAACCGTTTCACCACCCGCGATCTGCGCGACAATGTTCTGCGCCCCACCCCGGTACGTGTAATTTTCACAGATGTTGCTGGCAACCGGTATGAAATCCCCGATCTAAACGCCCTCGACCCCAAAAGCCAGAGCTGGCTGCTACGACACCTCTGACTTTGACACGATATTGACAGTGCTTGACCGCCATTCACCACCCCATTATGCTGCCCGTCAGCCTGGATACCACCTTTAGGATTCACACATGCGCTGCCCTCGTTGTGCTCATTTGGAAGACAAAGTGCTCGACAGCCGCACCTCGCGTAGCGGTGATCTGATCCGTCGCCGCCGCGCCTGTCTGGCGTGTAACCATCGTTTTACTACCCGGGAGGAAGTCGTCCGTGCCCGTCTAAACGTGATTAAGCGCGACGGACGGCGCGAGGCTTTCGACCGTGACAAACTGATTAACGGCATTCAGCGCGCCTGCGAGAAACGCCCGGTCAGCGCAGAACAGATCGAAACCTTTGTGGATAATCTGGTGGCCGAAATCGAAAATGATTACGAGCTCGAAGTCCCAAGTGAAAAAATCGGCGGGAAAGTCATGGCGCATCTGGAAATTTTAGACGAGGTCGCTTATGTGCGATTTGCCTCAGTCTATCGCCGTTTTAAGGACGTGAACCAATTCATCAATGCCATACGTGGGCTGGTGAGTCGCGAATGATCTGGGCCACATCCCAACCGGACGAGACTGCAGAAACGCTGGAGCCTCCAGTCCGCAAAGCATTGACAGGCAATCTGGATCCCCGGTTTTCTCAGGCAGCTCCTATTGAAGAAATTGTCCACAGCGTCGCCACCTGGCTTCACGACCACCGCCGCTCATTCTCTGATAGTCCTGCCGCACGTGAAGAACTGAGCCTGCTTGCCGCTCAGGCGCTGCATGCGGTAGGGCATCCCTTGTGCGCCCGCCGGATGGCGCTTGTCGGCAGTGGCCTGGTGCGCTCCTCGGCCTGGACATTCGCTGCGGGCGCCACAGTCTGGGCGCTGGATCTTGCACCGCTGGTGCGGCGTCCCGCTGACCGTTATGAGTTGCCATTTCTGGTGCTACTGCGCACCACGCTTCACCAGCTTGCCTCACTCTGGCCGGACGACAATGCACAGCTCGTCCTCGGGCTTCGCCACCTGCGTCCAACTGTAGACGTACTGCTTGGCCCGGAGGCGGTGCGACGCAAGCGCGAACAGATGACGCGCGAAATATGCCTCTTTGTCACCCAGGCCGCCCAGACCTACGCGGCCCGTCGCGTCACCTGCGTGATTCTAGATACCACTAAACACAGCCCGTTATTCAAAATTAAGGACGCCAGACATGATCAGCGACACCCGGCTACGTGAGGAACTGCAACAGACCCTCGACACAACTGCATTCACCGGCCTTGGAGAACGGCGCACCGGAAAAGTCCGTGACAGCTACCTGCAGTCAGGACGTCGAATTCTGGTCACTACCGACCGCATTTCTGCATTCGATGTGATTCTTGGCAGCATACCGTTCAAGGGACAGGTATTAAATCAGCTTGCCGCCTTCTGGTTTGAAAAAACAGGCGCCCTTGTCCCCAATCACATACTCAACATCCCCGACCCTAACGTGATGGTCGTCAGCGAGTGCGAACAATTACCGCTTGAATTCATCGTGCGTGGCTACATCACCGGCGTCACCAAAACCTCGGCCTGGTTCAACTATGAACGCGGCGTGCGCGATTTCTGCGGCCATCGCCTTCCCGAGGGGCTCAAAAAAGACCAGCGACTTGCCCGCCCTATTCTCACGCCGACCACCAAGCATGAGGTGCACGACCGGCCGATCGGACGCGATGAGGCCATCGCCGAAGGGCTGATTGACGCCGCCACCTTCGATGAAGCTGCCGCCATCTGCTTCCGTCTGTTCGAGGCTGGTGTTCAACATGCCGATCAACAGGGGCTGATTCTAGTGGACACCAAATATGAAATCGGGCGTCTTAATGGCAAGCTTGTGATCTCAGACGAAATCCACACCCCCGACTCCTCGCGCTACTGGTTTCGCGACAGCTATGCCGAACTTTTTTTCGCCGGCCAGGAACAGCGTAAACTGGATAAAGAATACCTGCGCGAGTGGCTGGTCGACCATGGGTTCCGTGGCGAAGGCCCCCCGCCAATACTGCCCGATGAGATCCGTATCGAAGCCGCTAAACGCTACATTCAAGCGTACGAGCTGCTAAGTGGACGCACTTTTGTGCCACCCGCCGAAGCCGCCGTCACACGCATCCCTAAAGCCTTACGCCAGGCCGGCTTCACAGTATAACAGGGAAGAACCCGGTCTAAAGATCGGGTTCCCCGCCACTCGGCCAGAAACTCGGGATTTGTTGGCTGATTCGCCATCCTTTTAGGTTTCCAGCCTAAGGTCAGTGATTTATATGAGCTTACACTATGCCAAACCGGCACCAATCATTTGTTAGTCCGCTAAAATCCAATTATTATCAAAATAAACTGCCGCAACACCCTTTCCGCATACCATCCAGTTGCATAGTTCAGAAAATATCGCAAGCCTGCTAAGACTTGGACGTTATATCTTTTGCTCGCGCCCATGAATATCCACATGGAGAGTCCGGCGCAATCAGATCTCGGTCGGCAATATCCCGGCAATCAATCGGAAACTTGCTGCAATTCGGTGGCCGCACTTTATATAACCTGCAAGCCGGCAAGCCGTTATCTTCAAAAAAATAGATGCATCGCATCACCAGCCGACAACAGGCACCACACCTCAGACACTCTCCCGAACGCTGCGCCAGACTTGCACGCACGTACCCGGGACGAAAAAGGTTCAAATACAGGCGGCGGGGAGTGCCCCAAATCAATTGCAGCTTTGACCGTACTCTCAATATTATTTCAGATAATTTCATTGGTGTTTAGTAACTCCTCATGGTTCAGGGTTCAGGGTTCAATTGGATTCAAGCGGTCAATCACCGTCGTCGCGGGACAATCAACGTCTGGCCCAGCTCAAGATCACCAGGATTGCGCAGGTTCTCACGATTGGCTTCGTAGATGATTGACCAGAGGTTAGGATCCCCATAGCAGCGGTCAGCGATCTTGCGCAACGTATCGCCGGCGCCTACCGTAACTTTGCGCAAAATCGGTTTCGGAGGTGCCGGAATGTTCTTAATCGCCGTAGTCATGCTGGCGACAGTGCCAGTTGTGACAGGGGAATGTTCCAGTTCGGCCACTCTCGCACGCAAAGCAGCATTATCGGCTTCGACCCGTCGCATTTGAGTTTCCAGCGCGGCGGCACGCCACACGAAGTTGCTCGCATCGCGGCCAGTCAGGCCGGCAAACACCAACCGCGCAGCCAGCGCGCGCTGACGAATCATCGCGCCTTTTTCGGTGTTAGGGCGCAGTTCCAGATAGCGGTCGTAGTGATAGACCGCCGCAACGTAATCGCCGTGCGGGCGGTCGAGCAGAAATGCCAACGCCAGATGCGCGCGCGCCAAACCGCCATCGCGGCGCAAAACCTCACGATAGGCAGCCTGCGCACCGGCCAGATCCCCGCGGTCCTCAAGCGCCTTAGCGTCGCGCAACCCGACGTCGTCCAAATCGCTGAGATCTGCCTGCCTGGTGTGCCGTCCACAGCCAGCGACCGCCAGCGCCAGCACCGCCAGCGCCATACACTTGCCCATTGCCACGACATTTCTGCGCGTCATGCTTGCAACCTTAACATGTCGTGCGCCGCTTTTACCACCTCTGAAACCGGAAGCGCAGACAAACAATCGCCCTCCTTGCGCCGGCACACGCGCTGGCGGCAGGGATGACACGGCGGCATCGGACTTTGCAGCACACGATGCCGCTTGCCGTACGGACCGGTGCGCCGTGCATCAGTCGGCCCGAACAGCGCCAGCACTGGCACCCCGCAGGCCGCCGCCATGTGCATAGTCCCCGTATCATTACCAATCACAAGATCCATCTGTCCCAAAATCGAGCCCGCTTCAATCAGCGAGGTAGTACCAGCTAGATTCACCACCGGTGCCGGCGCTTGCGCCGCAATCTCCGAGCAACCGTCCACATCGGCACGGCCTCCAAACAGATAGAAGGTAGCGCCCGTCGCGGGCTGCAGGCGACGGCAGGCTTCGGAGAAACTTGCCGCCGGCCAATTTTTGGAAGGCCAGCGCGAAAACGGAATCAGGCCAATGCGTGGACGCGGCGTCGCCAGCTGACAATCGGGAAAATGCACGGGAAACACCGGCTGCGCCGGACTTAATTTGAGGAAGCGCACAATGTCCATATTCTCTTCAACCGCATGCCGTTCGCGCTGCCGTGCGCCAGCCAGATGCGAATAGAAAAACGCGGAACCCTCTCTTGCAAAAGACGGTCCGATGCGCTCGCCCCCACGCGCCATACGCGCAATCAGCGCACTTTTGAGCAAACCCTGCAGATCCACAACCAGGTCGTATTCCGCTGCCCGCAAGCTCTGCCACAAAGACCTGAATTCACGGACGGGTGCGTGGCGATTGTAAACAATCGTATGACTCACATCTGTGAAACACCCGACCAAACCAGCATACTCAGCTTGTGTCACCCAGTGGATTTCGGCCTGTAATTGATCGCGCAAACAATGCACCGCTGGCAGGGCGTGAAATAGATCGCCCAGCGAACTCAACTTAACAATCAATATGCGTTTCGGCTTCATCCGCATTTAGTTTATTTGCCGCGCACAGCCTCACGGTCGCGCGTTTCGCGTTCACGGATCTTCGCAATTTCGAAACGCTGCTGACCTTCAACCGTAGCCAGCTTTTCCGGATCATTCGATGAACGCGCGGCTTCAAGTTTAGGTTGAAATAAAATTTCGGTCTCAGCGACTTTGGCCTTCGCCCGGCGGGCGATTTCCGCCATCGCCGTTTTTTGTTCGCCGGTCAGGGACGACAAGCCCTCGCCGCGTTGTGTCATGCGATCCATTGCCAGATCAAAGGCGCTTTTCAGTCCACTCATTTCACTCTCCTTATTAATTTAAATGTCCGGCTTTAACTGCAGCCAGCCGGACACGCCTCACCGCCGCCGTCGCGAAAACCGTAGGGTAG
>JBAXJV010000202.1:0-5401 GCA_037137675.1 bacterium
GTCGAGAGCGGGCTGTTTGCCGCCGGGTTGATTACCTACGAGGCAGCGCCAGCCATGGACAAGGCTTTCTGCACGCACGCCAGTGGCGCGCTGCCGCTGGTTTGGTTCGGACTGTATGCCGGCAGCCAGTCCCTGAAGGATTTACCACCGCCTGCTGGAGAATGCCGCGTGGACGAATGGCGCTCTGTGGTTTCACGTGACTGCTACAACGCAGCGATTGACAGGATTCGCAGGTATATTGCTGCTGGCGACACTTATCAGGTTAATTACACAATCCGGCTGAAAAGCAACCTGCAAGGTTCTCCCTATGCCTTGTTTCATGCGCTGGCCACTGCGCAGCAGGCGTCACATTGCGCCTTTATTAACACCGACACTCATTGCATCTGCTCGGCATCGCCAGAGCTTTTCTTCCGTTTGGAAGGTGAGCGGATTATTGCGCGGCCTATGAAGGGCACCGCGCCGCGCGGGCTGACTGCCGGGCAGGATGCGGAGAATGCCAAAGCGCTGCAGGAATCGGAAAAAAACCGCGCTGAGAACATCATGATCGTGGACATGGTTCGTAACGATTTGGGGCGTATCGCCGGGACCGGTTCCGTCAATGTGGCCGGCAAGTTTGATGTGGAGCGCTATCCCACGCTCTGGCAGATGACCTCCACGGTTGAAGCGCGGACACAGGCGTCGTTCGCCGAAATCATCAAAGCCCTGTTTCCGTGCGCCTCCATTACGGGTGCGCCCAAGGTCCGCACGATGGAGATCATACGGGAGCTCGAACCCGAACCGCGCGGGATTTACACGGGCGCGATCGGCTGCCTTGCGCCTGGTCGGCGGGCCGACTTCAATGTGGCAATACGTACGGTGGTGGTTGATAAAAGAACTGGGGCGGCTGAGTATGGCGTGGGCGGTGGTGTGATTTGGGATTCGGTGGGTGCCCTGGAATATGAGGAATGCCTGACCAAAGCCATGGTGTTGACGACGCGAGACCCGGAGTTCGATCTGCTGGAAACCATGCTTTGGACTTCTGAGGAGGGCTATTTCCTCAGGGACAAGCACCTGGCCAGGATTCAGAGATCGGCTGAATACTTTGGATTTCGCTTGTCAGTTGCAGAGATGGAAAACCGCCTGACTGCGCTGGTGGCCACTTTCGGCGCAACGGATCAACGCATTCGGCTGCTGCTTGCCAATAGCGGGGCCATACGGCTGGAAGCGAAGCCGCTGGTCAAAACCACTGACCAAGCGCCTTTTCGTGTGGCGCTGGCGCGCCAGGCGGTTGATACTAAAGACCGTTTCCTGTACCACAAAACGACGAACCGCAGGGTATACGAAGGCGCTCGCGCCACCCGACCGGAGTGCGACGACGTAATCCTATTCAATGAATACGGAGAGGTCACCGAATCCACGATCGCCAATCTCGTGGTCGAGATCGCCGGCAAGCGGCTGACTCCACCAGTGAAGTGCGGGTTATTGGCCGGTGTTTTCCGGGAGCACTTACTGGAAAACGGGCAAGTAGAGGAGGGTCTGGTTACGGTGGCGGATCTCAAACGCGCCTCCCGGATATTTCTTGTCAATTCCGTCCGGCGCTGGGTGCCGGCGGTGCTGGTGGACGCTGGTTAGCTTTCCGCCACCTTCACGACAACGGGGCGACCCTTGTTGCGCTGTCCATGTTAATGGAGGTGGTTGCGGATTGGCGGTAGAACAGAAACACCAACCCGCCGGCGAGGCTCCACAGGATCAGGCTGAAGGCGGGCAGGAAGGGCAGTAAAAAAGCCGTTTCAGGACGTACCTGCAGCGCGCCGAGCAGTTGCACCGAAACGGCTTCACGGATGCCGATGCCACCGGGGGTGGCTGGAATGGCGCCCATGCTGTTGGCAAGCGGCAGAAAGGTCAGGTAGTCCCAGATGCGGATTGAGACGCCCAGGGCGTGTCCGTAGCAGATTGAGGATGCGACGCTGATCAGCTGCATGGCGAGCGAGAGGCCGACGGTTTGAGCCAGCAGGGTGGGGCGCGCGGCCCAGGTGCGAAAGACGCTGTAAATGCGCTCGATGAAAACAATGGGATTGGTGAAACGCGAGCGCAGGCGGGGATGGCGTAGCAGCCAGGGAATTATAGGCGTCCGGAGCAGCAGCAGTGTGCCGACGAACACCGTGGCGCAAACGGCAAGCAATAACAGCGCGACCAGCCTGGTTTCGCGGTGGCTCAGGAAAAACGGCAGCCGCGCGAGCAGAATGAATGTGATCAGAAGCAGCAATCCGAGCAGCCCGGCGAACCGGTCGAGCACAATCGTGGTGACGGCTTCCGCCTTGCGTTGATGGCTGGCACGGGCGGTGTACCAGGCTTTCATCAGGTCGCCACCTGTGGCGCCGAGCATGAAGGTATTGAAGAATTGGCCGATCATGAAAATCGCTGCAACGCGCGGCCATGTCAGGGGCATGCTCTGAGAGTTCAGAATCAGCTTCCAGCGCAGCATGCAGATGGCCAGCGGTAGCAGCATTAGCAGGTGCGCGGCGAGCAGCCAGTGCCAGTGGATCAAGCTTTCCTTGAGCGCGTCGAGCAATTCGTGTCCGCCCAGCTTACGGAAAAGCCAGAATAGAACCACAGCCGCCAAAGCCAGACGCAGCAGGTTGGCAGTGATGCGGCGCGAGCGGTTCATACGCTGGCCACAATGGCGCGCAAGGTGTCGTCGAGATCGAAGGCCGTGCTCCATCCAAGATCACGTTGAATCCGCGTTGTGTCCAGCGCGGGACTTGCATTGGCGGGACGGTAGCAGGCGGGGTCGGTTTCGATGCGCGGCTGCACTCCGAGCAGGCTGCAGAGGCGTTCCAAAAGGTCGCCGATGCGAACCTGACGGCCGGATGACAGGTTGTAGGCGGCGCCGGGTGTGCCACGTTCCAGCAGCAGGCGGTAACCGCGCACAACATCGCGCACGTCGGTGAAATCGCGCTGACTGTCAAGGTTTCCGACGCGCATGACCGGCGCGGCGCCATCCCGGATGGCGGCCAGCTGGCGCACAAAGGCGGGAACGACGAAGGCGGGCGACTGACCAGTGCCAATGTGGTTTCCAGGCCGGACAGTCATGACCGGCAAGCCGGTCTGAAGTCCGAAAAGGCGGGCCGCTTCATCCGCTGCGGCTTTGGATACGCCGTAGAGTGATTCAGGGCGGAAGGGCTCGTCCTCACAGATAGGAGCCGCGCGCGGCCGGGTGCCGTACACTTCGGCGGACGTGATGACCAGCGTACGGGCAGTAACGGCATGCTTGCTCAGTGCGCGCAGGATATGCAGCACGCCAATTACATTGATGGCGAAAGCCCGGGCTGGATCGGCGTCGGCGTCAGGCACGTACGCAATGCCAGCCAGATGCAGGCAGGCGTCCGGGCGCGTTGCGCGCACGAGCGCATCCACGGCTGCGGGATCGAGCATTTCGAAGGTGTGAGGCGTAACGGCTGTGGTGGCGGAGGGCGGGCGCAGGTCAGCAGCTTCGACGGTATGCCCGTGGGCAATTAGTTCGGAGATAGCGTGCCGTCCGGCAAACCCGCTGGCGCCTGTGACAAGTATTCGCATCGGCAGTGGTTCAGGTTCTAGCGGCAGGTTGCTGCAGGCGGGCAATGTCGGCGTCCACCATCATGCGGGCCAGGTTTTCCAAGGAGACTTCCGGCTGCCAGCCCAGCACGCGGCGGGCTTTGGAGTTGTCGGCCAGCAGGTGATCCACTTCGGCCGGGCGCAGGAAGCTCGGATCCTGAACAACGTATTTTTTCCAATCGAGGCCGGCATGGTCGAAGGCAATTTCGATGAATTCACGCACCGAATGGGCAATCCCGGTGCCGATCACGAAGTCGTCCGGCTGCGTCTGCTGAAGCATCAACCACATGGCGCGCACGTAGTCGCCGGCGAACCCCCAGTCGCGGCAGGAGTCAATGTTGCCCATGCGCAGTTCCGTCGCCAGGCCGAGTTTGATGCGGGCCACGCCGTCGCTGATTTTACGGGTGACAAATTCCTTGCCGCGGCGCGGGCTTTCGTGGTTGAAAAGGATTCCTGAGACGGCGAAGAGGTTGTAGCTCTCGCGGTAGTTGACGGTCAGATAGTGGCCGTAGACTTTTGCGACACCGTAGGGGCTGCGCGGGTAGAAGGGGGTCAATTCAGTCTGCGGGACTTCGCGGACCTTTCCAAACATTTCGCTGCTGGAGGCCTGATAAAAGCGCGCCTTAGGGCAGGCATGGCGGAAGGCTTCGAGCATGCGTGTAACACCAAGCGCGGTGAATTCACCGGTCAGCACCGGTTGGCTCCAGGATGTGGGCACGAAGGACATGGCTGCGAGGTTGTATATTTCGTCAGGCTGAATCCGGCCCAGGATGTCGTTAAGTGACGGTTGATCCAGCAGGTCGGCCTGCTCCAGCGTGATGCGGTCCTGAAATGCCGAGATGCGTTCGAAATTTTCGGTGCTGGCGCGGCGAACCATGCCGAAAACCTGATAACCATGCGCGAGCAAGTGCTCCGCGAGATACGATCCATCCTGACCGGTGATTCCGGTGACGAGTGCTTTTTTCATGATCGATCTATTCTCCATGATGTTTTTCTAAACATTCTCTGAGTCACGAGTGTTCAGTGTCCGGTGTTCAGAAAAGATAAAATAGTGAACAGCAAGCAATGAAGACCAACAACAAAGAACAAACTATTTTACCGAACACTGAACACCGAACACCGAAAACTCCCTCCGTCTTGCAGTTTCCAAATCAGGGCTGGTCCCACGCTTTGCGGATCAGCGCGAGGCCGGCAACAATCTCTGCACCTGTAATGGCCCGGCCAGGTTCAAGCACGCGGATTATATCGTCCGTTGCGACGCTGCGAAAGCTCGAAAAATTAACGCTGCCGCCGGGCGGCATACGGTGGTCACTGGCAGGCGCAATGACGTCGTGCACATGCATGCCTGCCAGGTATGGCTGCAGCCGCTGCAGCCAGCGGAGGTGGCCGCTGAGTCCGAGGTTCTCGCGGATCTGGCCATGACCAAGATCGTGCCAGTAGCGCAGCCACGGTGAGGCATAGTGTTCCATAAGCTTTTCCATCTCGATTTCGGTAGGGATGGCTTCCCATGAGGGAAGTAATTCCAGCGCGAGACGGACACCACAGGATTCGGCAACAGGCAGTAGCTCGTCCAGTCCGCGATGGAGCCAGTCAAGCTGTCCTGGCGCGGCTTTTTCGCGCGCGGCCAGTAATTTCTGCCGCAGTCGCTCACAGGCGTGCTGGTCGGGTGGTACGCTTTTGCAGGCGGCGATCAGTTCGGGGGTGAGGGCGCGCATTTCAACATTGCCAGCGTGGGCGACAATGGTTTTCGCGCCGACTTCGGCGGCAAAGCGCAGCGTATTGCCGAGGTGGTGTACGGCCAACGCGCGGATACGGGCATCGGGGTGGG
>JBAXJV010000203.1:0-5381 GCA_037137675.1 bacterium
TGCAGGTTGGCGGGTTTCCTTACGGTATGTTCGGCACGCTGCGCGACTTGCTAGGGGTGGAAGAACTGCTTGTGTCGTTCTACAATGAACCGGAGATGTTGCAGGACATGATCCAGCATCTGACTACCCTGTGGTTGAACGTGTACGAGCAAGTCGCCGCCGAAGTGCAGATCGCTCACATCCATATCTGGGAAGACATGTCGGGGCGTCAGGGCTCACTGATCTCCCCGGCCATGGCTGAGAAGTTTATGATGCCGGCTTACGACCGGGTCGTGGATTTCGCCCGGGCCCATGGTGTGCGCGTCATTTCTGTGGACACTGATGGCGACTGCGCAGAACTGGTGCCGCTGATGATGAAGCACGGAATCAATATGTTCCTGCCATTCGAGGTTCAGGCTGGCAATGACATTCGCGAGTATCGGAGGAATTATCCGGATTTGGGTGACGTGGGTGGTCTTGTTAAACGTTGCCTCTCAGGTGTCCGCGCGGATGTGGACTGCGAAGTTCAGCGTGCTGCCGACATGCTTGCCGGTGGGAGGTACGTGCCCATGTTTGACCATCTTGTCCCTCCGGATGCAACCTGGGATAACATGCTGTATGCCGCGGCCCGCATCAAAGAGCTTTGCTACGACACATCTATTAATCACTGAAGCCCAACCGAAACAGCTCGAAAAGGAGAATGCAGTATGCCGATCAAATGGAAAAAAACCTGGATTTCCGATGAAACTTACGAATCAGCCGGAGTGTTCGACGTGGACGGTGACGGCACGCAGGATATCGTCTCCGGCGCCTTCTGGTACAAGGGGCCCGATTTCAGGCAGAAGTTCCATATCGGGGCCGTGCAGCCTTCCGGCGAATACTATGACGACTTTTCGACTATCGCGCTAGATATTAACGGCGATGGACGCATGGATTACGTCACCGGCGGATGGTGGGGCAACACCCTGCGGTGGCGCGAAAACCCGGCTGACCCGAAGCAGAATTGGCCGGAGCATGTGATTGGCGAAACTGGTAATATCGAAACCACCCGCGCCTGGGACATGGATGGCGACGGGATGCTTGAGTTCGTTCCGAATGCGCCGAACCGTGGCGATGTAATTGTGTTCAAACTTAAAACGGATGCCAACGGCAAGGGCACGGGCGAGTTTGTCAAACATACGATCTTCACCTTTCCGGATAAGCAGACACAAGGGCACGGGTTGGGCTGCGGGGACATCGCGGGTAATGGGCGTATGGACATCGTCCTTCATCGTGGCTGGCTGGAGGCGCCGGTCGATACATGGCACGGCAAGTGGATATGGCATCCCGACTTCGGTGATTTTGGATGGCGCAGCTCCAGTGTGCCGATGCTTGTGGTTGACGTGAATGGCGATGGCTTGAACGACATCATTGTCGGTAACGGTCACGGCTACGGTCTGATCTGGATGGAGCAGAAGCTTGTGGCCGGTAAACGTACATGGATCAATCATTCTATAGACCCGGTCAATGCCCAATACCACGACATGCAGTGGGCTGACATTGATGGCGACGGCAAGTGCGAGCTGGTAACCGGCAAAAGGCATCGCGCGCATTGCGGCAACGAGGCTGGAGAATGGGACGACTACGGAATGTACTATTTCAAGTGGACGGGCGAGGGCTTCGCCAAGCAGGTGATTGACTACGGCCCCATTGGCGAGGCCAAGGGTTGCGGCATTCACTTCGCCATGGCGGACTTGCGCGGCACGGGTCGGCTCGACTTGATCGCCCCTGGCAAGGATGGGTTGTACGTATTCTACAACGAAGGGCTGTAAAAGGCCTTGCCCGCAGATAAATCAGGTGGTGGCCGTTTTTAATTATTGCCGCTGAGAATGAGCGCGTGACGCAGCAGGTTTAAGGCCGTTTTGCAGGCGCGGTCGCGGACGGCGGCGCGGTCTCCGGGGAACAGAAAGCGCTGAGCAGTGAATGCCGGGCGCCCGCCGCACAGTACGCCGAGCGCAATCCAAACGGTGCCCGCCGGTTTGTCCGGTGTGCCACCATCGGGGCCGGCGATGCCAGTCAGAGCGAGCACGCAATCGGCGCTGCCGCGCTCCATCGCGCCGGTCGCCATGGCGCGGGCGACGGGTTCGCTGACGGCGCCGTGTTCCGCAATCATTTTTTCCGGTACGCCGAGGGCCGTGGTTTTGAGAGCATTGGTGTAAACAACCCAGCCGCCACGGAACCATTTGCTGGATCCCGGAATATCAGTAAGCTGCGCTGCCACGCCGCCGCCGGTGCAACTTTCGGCCGTGACCAGAGTCAGGTTGCGGCTCCTGAGCAATCCGCCGACAACGCGCGCCAGCGTGTCTTCATCCTCACCGTAAACTAGATTGCCAAGGCGGGATCGGATCTCCGTGGTGGTGGTCTGGAGTGGCGTGACAGCTTCTGCCTGCGTGGGCGCTTCACTGCGGACGCGGATTGAAACGACACCGAGCGAGACTGTGGTGCCAACGACAGGGTTGCGTCCCCGTTGCAACAAGTCGCCTAAACGTTCGCCGATCTGCGATTCGCCTTCACCGAAAGTGCGGATTGTGCGGGTGAGGATAACATGTCCGGTTTGTGCCGAGAGGGTGGGGGCCAGGTGGCGCGAAAACATGGCCTTCATTTCACGTGGTACGCCGGGGAAGGCATAGATGGTTGCCATGCCGATACGTACGCGCAGCCCCGGCGCGGTGCCGCAGTCGTTATCGAGCCAGTCCGCTCCGCGCGGGCAAAGCGCTTGTACCCGGTTGGAAACGCTCATTTTACGCTGGTGATGCTGAAACCAGGCCGTTACAGCGGCCAGTGCATCGGGGCGTTCCTCAAGCTGTACGCCTGCTGCGTCGGCCAGCGCATCGCGCGTCAGATCGTCCTGTGTCGGACCAAGTCCGCCGGTGACGAGTACAAGTTCGGCCACAGATGCGGCCTGACTTAGAGCGGCGGCCGTGGCTGCACGGTCGTCGGGAACCACGAGATGGCCAAGCACTGGAATGCCGAGCGCGGTAAGTTGTTCGCTGAGCCAGGGTGAGTTGGTGTCCACCGTCTGCCCGAGTGTGAGCTCGTCGCCGATTCCAATAATGAATGCACGCATGGGAGTAAGGATAGTCGGCGCGTGGCCTGACGGCAAGCCCGCAGCAGTGCCTGTGCCTGGGAAACTGCCGATTGTTTGTCCTTGAGCCGGGCTAGCGTGGTGGGTTACAGTACACCCGGTCGCAGGCACAGCGTGGTACGGCGGAATGTTTCTCCGGGACCGGGCGGCGGGTCGGGCCCTATGCGACGGATGCCAGCGGAACTCCGCCAGGACCGGAAGGTAGCAACGGTACGCAGGGTTATCCGGGCGCCGTAGGTAGCCTGACCCGCCTCCCGGTTCCGGGGGTGGTCATACTTGGGACGGTTTGCTGTCCTGTTAAGTACGCATAAAATTAGGAGGCCATCGGCATGCCGTATGAAGTCCTCGCCCGTAAGTGGCGTCCCCAGCAGTTTGAAGATGTGGTCGGACAGGACCACGTTACGCGTACCTTGCGCAATGCCATCACCCAGAAGCGCCTGGCGAACGCCTACCTCTTCGTAGGTCCGAGGGGTACTGGCAAAACATCGCTCGCACGCATTTTTGCCAAGGCCCTGAATTGCGCCACAGGGCCGACTGAACATCCCTGTGGAAAATGTGATGCCTGCCGCGAGATTGCCGCTGGAAATTCACTGGATGTGCTTGAAATAGACGGTGCTTCGAATAACGGAGTGGATCAGGTGCGCGACCTGCGGGATGGGGTCAAGTACACGCCTGTCAATGCGGCGTACAAGATTTACATCATTGACGAAATTCACATGCTGAGTGCGGCGGCCTTCAACGCGCTGCTGAAGACCCTTGAAGAGCCGCCTCCGCACGTAAAATTTCTTTTTGCTACCACTGAGCCGCAGAAAATTCTCTCGACGATTATCTCGCGCTGTCAGCGTTTCGATCTGAGGCGCATTCCGACGGCACAGCTTGTCGAGCGTCTGGAACTGATCGCAAAAGACGAAGGCGTTGTTGTTGAGCGCGATGCGTTGCTGGCCATCGCCCGTGGAGCGGATGGCGGAATGCGCGACGCCGAGTCGGCCCTGGATCAATTGATCGCGTTTTGCGGCGCTACGATTACGGAGGCCGACGTTCTGGCCGTCTTTGGCCTTGTGGGACGTCAGGCTTTGGACGAGCTGGCGGCGGCAGTTTTTAGTGGTGACGCACCGGAGACGATCCGGCGCGTTGGCGAATTGGATAAGGCCGGCAAGGATATAGCGCGCCTGCTGGTGGATTTGATGGAGCTTTTCCGTAACGTGCTGATCTACGCGCATGCTGGCGAGAGCGCGCTGGAAGTGCTTGAAACGCAGGCCGAAAGCGCCAGGCTGTTATCCGCTAAAATCGCTCCCGACCGGCTGTTACGCATGGTGGACCTGCTCGTGCAAGCCGAGGAGCGCATGCGGTACGCCCTTTCGCGGCGTACGATGCTGGAGATGACCTTGATCCGTTGCGCGCGAATGTCGCAGACCGTTTCCATTGAAGAACTCGTGCGGCGCGTAGAAGCGCTGGCCGCCGGAGTGGGGGAGTGCGCTGATGATCGCCCCGCCTGCGATACTGCTTCGGCAGAGCCTTCCGTTATGGGCGCGGTTAAAACTGTGCATCCGCCGGCCGTTGCACTCAAACCCCCTCCCAAACCCGCGTCGGCTCCGCCCCTCGCAGTGCCGACCGCTCAGCGCGCTGCTCCGGCAGTTGTTCCTGCAAAGGCCAACGTGCCAGTGGCGGCGCTTGCGGTAAAAAACGCCGCAGCGCCTCTGGTTGCGAAGCCAGCTGTGGCTCCGGCGCCGGCTGTCGCCACCGGAACTGTACCGCCAGGGCGGCGCACGATGCAGGAATGGATTCGCGAGCCAGCGGTCCATAAAACGCTGGAGTTGTTCAACGGAAGTATTACCGATGTGAGTTGATGAGAAGTCACGTCGGCTTCCATCATGATCTTGATTTGTAGAGAACCGGATTACGATTACGAAGAAAACCTGATGTAATTGCATACCCAAAGGAGATTCCGATGGCGAACGTGATGAAGTTGATGAAGCAGGCCGCGACCATGCAGAAAGATATGGCGCGGGTGCAGGAGGAGCTGGCGCAGAAAACGGTTGTTTTCAGCAGCGGTGGAGGGATGGTGACTGCGACGGCAACCGGTGAAGGCTCGATCACTCAGATAAAAATTGACCCGCGTTGTGTGAATCCTCAGGAAACAGAGCTGCTTGAAGACCTGCTGTTGGCGGCGGTGGATGGCGCGATTAAACAGAGCCGCGCAATGGCGTCGGCCGAGATGGGCAAGATCACCGCCGGTCTCGGTTTGGCGGGTTTGCCGGGGTTTTAAGCTGTGACCGGA